>NZ_OZ413141.1:1950000-2030755 GCF_980468985.1 Aggregatibacter valvarum
GTGTCTCAGTCCCGGTGTGGCTGGTCATCCTCTCAGACCAGCTAGAGATCGTCGGCTTGGTAGGCCTTTACCCCACCAACTACCTAATCCCACTTGGGCTCATCTCATGGCATGCGGCCTCGCGGTCCCGCACTTTCATCTCTCGATTCTACGCGGTATTAGCGACAGTTTCCCGTCGTTATCCCCCTCCATAAGCCAGATTCCCAAGCATTACTCACCCGTCCGCCACTCGTCAGCAAGAAAGCAAGCTTTCTCCTGTTACCGTTCGACTTGCATGTGTTAAGCCTGCCGCCAGCGTTCAATCTGAGCCATGATCAAACTCTTCAATTCAAAAAGTTTAATCGCTCAATACTGCTGACTTAATTAATCATCTATAATAAATAAACGAATCTTCGTAGCACTATTCAGTTCAATTTTAAAATCTTTAATGATAAAACGAATCTTCAAGTGCCCACACAGTTTGTCTGATTGATTATTAAAGAACATTTGCACTAAGCAAGGTTGATAATTCTAACTTCTCGTTATTTTATCGTCAAGAAAAATTTTCAAGAACTTTTCTTTTTGTTTGCTACCCTTGCGGTGCGGAGGCGTATTATAGAGATTCGATCCTGAGGATCAAGTGTTTTTTTCAAAAAAATGTTTGATAGGTTAGAAAAAATACAATTTGCTTATTTGATCTGCAAAAACGCCTCAGAAAATGACCGCACTTTCTGCCAATCTGTATATTCGATCTCTTTTGTCGGATCTGTTTCTCCGCCAGTGATGCGCATAATCAATTGGATCATAATACGATCGAAAAACTTATAGCGCGGATAAAGCAGCGCGCCGGCAAACACTGCCGATATCGTCGGTTTCCATGTCATCCGTTGCAAAAATTTACGCACATATACGTTCGTTTCCGGTGTGGATTTTTCAGGTTTCCGCGCCGTTAAATTGACGCCGAAAAATGCCGTCGTCTTCTGATTTAAAAGTGCGGTGTGTTTTTCTAACATTTTATACAGCTGTTTATTGAAATGCCCGTAGCGGATCGAGGCGCCAATCATAATACGATCATAGGCTTGAAGCTCGAATTCATCATGAATTGACTTAACCTCCACGTTTTCTTTAATCACATTTGCAATAAAACTGGCTATTTTTTTGGTTTGTCCATCATGTGTGGAATAGAGAATGAGCGTTTTCATTAAGATTTCCAAAATGTCGGTGTAAATAGAACTAAAAGTGAGAAGATTTCTAAACGTCCGCACACCATCGCTAACGTGAGAACCCACTTGGCGCTGTCGGGAATATCAACAAAATTACTGCTGACCGCCCCCAGTGCCGGTCCAAGATTATTTAAGCAAGCAATGACGGCATTGAATGCGTCAAACGTCTCAACGCCACAGCTAATCACGCCAAGTAAACAAATGACAAAGACCAATAAATAAGCAGAAAAAAACGCCCAAATACTTTGAATCACCCTTTCATCCAATACGCGTTTACCCAATTTTATCGGATAGACTAAATTAGGATGAATTAAGCGATTAAGCTCTCGTTTACCTTGTAAATAAAGCACAAGTACGCGCACGACTTTCAATCCGCCACCAGTTGATCCTGCACAACCGCCGATAAAAGAAGCGAATAATAATAAGATCGGGAGAAATAATGGCCATTGATCGAAACTTGAGGTGGTATAACCTGCGGTTGTCGAAATGGAAACCGATTGGAATGCCGATTGTTCAAGATTTTGTAGCCAATCATCATTAAAACGATGATGCCCAAGCAACATCACAAAACATACCGCAATAAGCACCAATTGAATAAAAATAAAAAAGCGAAATTCCGGATCACGAAAATAGCTCGACAGGATATTGCCTTTGCCGATTTGAGAAAATGCATTGAAATGCAAGGCGTAGTTGCAACCTGAAATCAGCAAAAATGCAATCGTAATTACGTTGACGGCGGAACTATTAAAATAAGCCATACTGCTATCATGCGTAGAAAAGCCACCAATAGAAACAGTTGAGAAACTGTGGCTAATTGCATCAAATGGCGACATTCCGGCTAACCAATAAGCCATTGCGCACAGTGTCGTTAATGAAGCATAAATAAACCATAATGTTTTCGCCGTTTCAGTAATTCTCGGGCGCATTTTATTTTCTTTGACCGGCCCGGAAATTTCCGCACGATATAGCGACATTCCCCCGATGCCGAGTAACGGAATAATGGCGACCGCCAGCACAATAATTCCCATGCCACCTAACCATTGCAAAAACTGACGATAAAATAAAATGGCTTTAGGCAGCTTGTCTAAGCCAATAATATTGGTTGCGCCTGTCGTGGTTAATCCGGAAAAAGATTCAAAAAATGCAGAGGCAATCGTCAAATCGGGATCTTCAAATAAAATAAATGGAATCGCCCCCAAACTTCCCATTACCACCCAAAAGGCCACAACAATTAAAAACCCCTCACGTGATCGCAGTTCTTCTTTGTGATGATGGCATGCCCACCACAAAATGGCGCCGGCGATAGCGCTAATCACAAAAGATTGAATAAAGGCTTTACCGCCACCGTCTCCGTAAAGCAAGGCGACAAATGCCGGCAATAACATTGTGCCTGAAAAGCACATCACAAGAATGCCGACAATCCGTAAAATAGATAGAAAATGCACAAAAAACTCTCTTACTCACTCTGTTCCAAAGATAATCTACCGGCAGATTTTTCGGTCAATTCCCGTTCAAATGCCTGCAATTTATCTAAGCGAACCCCTAACATCACTGTAACTTCAGCCTGAAAATCTTGCTCGATAACCGCCACATCATATTTTTCGCACAATGCTTGTAGCCACTGAATTTGGCTGTAATCACACCGCACTTGATAGCGCAAATAGTCCACTTTGGTCGTGACGTCCAACCGCTTTAACGCTTGTTGAACACCGCCGCCATAAGCCCGAACCAAGCCGCCGGTCCCCAGCAAAATACCGCCATAATACCGAACCGTTACTGCGCAAATTTCACCTAATCCGCTTCCTTGTAAAGCCGCCAACATCGGTTTTCCTGCCGTTCCCGCCGGTTCGCCGTCATCCGAAAAACCAAGCTGTTGTGAATCATTGGGCTTGCCCGCCACCGTTGCCCAACACCAATGCCGGGCATTCGGGTGCAATACCTTAATTTCATGCCAGAAGGCTTTCGCCTCAGCCAAACCTTCCGTGTGGCGCAAATAGGTAATAAAACGGCTTTTTTTAATTTCTTCGGTAAAATCCACCGCACTTTTAGGAATGCTATATTCAATCATACCATTAAGGAATTTTGCTGATTTTATACTGTGTTTTATTGTATTATAACCTGCAATTTTTCATAACAAATAGCCAAAATGAAGAACATCACAATCACCCAAACACTGGATACTATCGGGCTACGATGCCCTGAGCCGGTCATGTTAATCCGCAAGCATATTCGCCATTTAGAAAACGGTGATGTGCTTTTAATGTTAGCCGATGATCCGGCCACAACGCGAGATATCCCCAGTTTTTGTCAATTTATGGATCACACCCTGTTGCATAGCGAAACCGAACAACTTCCCTATCGCTACTGGGTAAAAAAAGGAAAATGATAATAACAAAAAGTGCGGTGAATTTTAAAAGCATTTCTAAAATCCACCGCACTTTCACTTGTTTGCCATCACAATCATACTCGACATCTACGATATAATATCATCATGAAAAACTTATTAACCACCCCTCATCCCACCCAAAACGATTACATTAACGCCATCGTCAAATTGGGCTCACGTGTTTACGAAGCGGCACAGGTAACACCATTACAAAAAATGAATAAGTTATCTGAGCGCCTGCATAATGCGATTTGGATCAAACGTGAAGATCGCCAGCCGGTTAACAGCTTCAAATTGCGTGGTGCGTATGCCATGATTTCCAGTCTATCGGCGGAACAAAAAGCCGCAGGTGTGATTGCCGCCTCTGCCGGCAACCATGCACAAGGCGTGGCGTTATCAGCAAAACAGCTCGGCTTAAAAGCCCTTATCGTGATGCCACAAAATACCCCCAGCATTAAAGTAGATGCAGTGCGTGGTTTTGGTGGTGAGGTGTTGCTGCACGGCGCCAATTTCGATGAAGCCAAAGCGAAAGCCATTGCGCTGTCAAAAGAAAAAAACATGACCTTTATTCCGCCCTTCGACCACCCTCTCGTGATTGCCGGCCAAGGCACCTTAGCCATGGAAATGTTGCAGCAAGTGTCCGATTTGGATTATGTTTTCGTCCAAGTTGGGGGCGGTGGTTTAGCCGCCGGTGTGGCAATTTTACTCAAACAATTTATGCCGGAAATTAAGGTTATCGGTGTGGAATCCAAAGATTCTGCCTGCTTAAAAGCCGCCTTAGATAACGGCAAACCGACGGATTTAGCCCATGTTGGCTTATTCGCCGACGGCGTAGCGGTAAAACGTATCGGTGATGAAACCTTCCGCCTATGCCAACAATACCTCGACGACATGGTACTGGTGGACAGCGACGAAGTCTGTGCCGCGATGAAAGATTTGTTTGAAAACGTCCGCGCCGTCTCTGAGCCATCAGGGGCATTAGGCTTAGCCGGTCTGAAAAAATACGTCAAACAGCACAATATTCAGGGCAAAAACATGGCGGCAATTCTCTCCGGTGCCAACTTGAATTTCCATACGCTCCGCTATGTATCCGAACGTTGCGAAATCGGTGAAAACCGCGAGGCCTTGCTTGCCGTCACCATGCCGGAACAGCCTGGCAGTTTCTTAAAATTTGTCCATACGCTTGGTGCGCGTGCAGTGACCGAATTTAGCTACCGCTACGCAGATGACCAAAAAGCCTGTATTTTTGCCGGGGTTCGCACCGCAAATGAAGCCGAAAAAGCGGAAATTATCGCAGAGTTAACACAAAACGGCTTCGATGTAGAAGATATGTCCGATGATGACATCGCCAAAACCCATGTGCGTTATTTAATGGGCGGACGGGTTGCCGATCACGGCGAACGCCTTTATACCTTCGAATTTCCTGAGCAAAAAGGCGCATTATTAAAATTCCTTGAAACGTTGGGTGGTCGCTGGAACATTTCTCTTTTTCACTACCGCGCTCACGGTGCCGACTACGGCAATATCCTTGCCGGATTCCAATTGGAACAACGCGATACCGGCGAATTCGAACACGCATTGAAAACCTTAGGTTATGTCTATCAAGATGTTACCGACAGTAAATCCTATCGTTATTTCTTGCGTTAAAAAGACAGCCCAAAATGACCACACTTCATGCTCTCCCCGTCGTCCTATCCGAATGGGGAAAGCCTGTGCAGTCGAAACCCTGCAACGCACTTAGACAGATATTCTATGGTTAAAATTAAACACTCCGTTTCTACCCGCATAGCCAACTATCTCATTGTGATTATTATCTTCGTTGGTGTCATTGCCTCTTTAAGTTTTACGTTAATGGCGGGCAATAGATCGTATGCCGAAGCCATTAATGTCTCCGGCTCATTGCGTATGCAAAGTTATCGCTTATTGTACGACATGGAGCATCAACCGGAATTAGTGGAAAAAGGCTTGCAGCAATACCGTGAAAGTCTGTATTCACAATCGCTACGGAATATCCACCACCAGTTTTTTGTGTCTGAAGACGTGAAATCCTCTTACGACAATCTTATTATGCGTTGGGAGAAAATGGAGTCATTCGCGCAACAAAAAAATTTCGTTGAATATCAACGTGATATTGCCGACTATGTGGCGCAAGTGGATCAATTTGTCTCTGCATTGCAATATTCCGCCGAACAGCGTTGGATTTGGGCAGTATGGGTAATTGCTTTGTCATTATTGTTGATTTTTGTGATGGTTTCGTATGTGAATTGGTACACCCGTAAGGCTGTTGTTCGCCCATTGGAACAGCTGACGCAAGCCAGTATCCAAGTGCAAATGGGGCAATTTAAACATATTCCATTAGATGTGGATAAAGAAGATGAAATCGGCAATTTAGCGCGTACATTCACCAAGATGTCCTCTGAATTGGGTAAGTTATATTCCAGTCTTGAAGCAACGGTAAATGAAAAAACACAAAAGTTGCAACAAACCAACCGCTCTTTAACTACGCTATACCACTGTTCACAACTGGTTACCACCAACAATATTAATGGCAAGATTTTGCAAATGGTGATGCAAAATATCATGAGCAGCGAACACTTACGTTATTTGGAATTAGAAGTGTTAGATGCGGAACATTGGAATATTTGCTTGGGAACAAAACAACCGTTAATCGAATGTCAGCAAACAGATGTGAGCATGGAAGGCGAAACCTTGGCGATTCTGCATTGGCAGGCGGGGTTGCCTTGCCCGGATTTGCGCACCATGAACAACTTGGCGCAAATGCTTAGCCGTTCGCTCTACTTCCACAAAACCCAACGTCAGCAAGAGCAATTGTTGCTAATGGAAGAGCGTTCTATTATCGCCCGCGAGCTACATGACTCTTTGGCGCAGGTGTTGGCTTTTTTACAAATTCAATTAACCCTGTTAAAACACAATTTGCACAAAGACGAACCGGATTCCAAAAAGAAAAGTTTGTCGATTATTCAGCAATTTGAACAAGCCCTGAGCGATGGTTACAGTCAATTACGCGAACTGTTGGCAACCTTCCGTTTAACCATTCAGGAAGCAAATTTAAAACTGGCATTGGAGCAAGTGATTGATTCCTTACGCAATCAAACCGACATGCAAATGAGCGTAGATTGCACCCTACCATCGCAAAGTTTTAATGCGCCGCAGTTAGTGAATGCCTTGCAAATTGTGCGTGAAGCGGTATTAAATGCCATTAAACATTCACAAGGCACGTTAATTGAAGTGATTGCGCACACAAACGAAGATGGCGAATACGAACTCATTGTGCGCGACAACGGTGTGGGCATTCCGAGTTTGGAAGAACCTGACGGGCATTACGGCTTAAACATCATGCAAGAACGCAGCACACAACTCAATGCCAAATTAACAATTTCTCGTCGAGCAAGTGGCGGCACAGAAGTCAAAGTCACACTGGCTCACGCCTTATCTTAAAAGGACAGATACATGCAAAATTTACAACCTTTTCATACCTTTTCTCTTCCTGCAAAAGCTAGAAAAATCATCGAGATTCACTCGATTCCGGCATTGCAACAGGCTTGGCAAGACTGCTTGGCAGAACAGTTGCCGGTGCTTTTTTTAGGGCAAGGCAGCAATGTGCTATTTGTAGAGGACTTTGACGGCGCCGTCTTACTTAATCGCCTACTTGGCATTGAACATCGGGAAGATACGGATTTTCATTATTTACACGTTAATGGTGGCGAAGTCTGGCATGACTTGGTGAGATGGAGCATCGCGCAGGGGTATTATGGTTTGGAAAATTTGGCACTCATTCCCGGCTGTGCAGGATCGGCGCCGATTCAAAATATCGGCGCTTATGGCGTGGAATTTAAAGAGGTATGTGATTATGTGGAGGTGATGAATCTTCACTCCGGCGAATTGTTCCGCCTCACCAATGCCGAATGTGAATTTGGTTATCGAGAAAGCGTATTTAAGCACAAATATGCGCAAGGTTATGTAGTGACTGCCGTTGGGTTGAAGTTAGCGAAGGCATGGAAACCGGTGTTGAAATACGGCAATTTAGCCAATCTGGATAAAAGTGCGGTCACTTCTGCGGACGTTTTTGCCGAAATTTGTGCCGTGCGTCAAAGTAAATTGCCGGATCCGAAAGAATTTGGCAACGCAGGCAGTTTCTTTAAAAACCCCGTGGTTTCAGCCCAACAATTTGAGCGATTACAACAAAACTATGCGACGATCCCACATTTTCCTCAAGCGGACGGCAGCATAAAATTAGCCGCAGGTTGGCTTATCGATCAATGTGGCTTGAAAGGCTACCAAATCGGTGGCGCCGCAGTACATCAGCAACAAGCGTTAGTATTGATTAATCAAGGCAATGCCACGGCATCTGATGTCGTGGAACTTGCCCATCATATTTATCAGCTTGTGGCGCTACGTTTTGATATTCACTTGCAACCGGAAGTCCGCTTTATCGGCAAGCAGGGCGAAATCGATAGTCAACAAGCTATTCGTTAGTTTTTTAACCGATGACTGAAGGAAATTTTATGGACTTTAAAACCGTATTAGACACATTACCTCCCATTGATCACCTTTCCGGATTAGCTATCTTAGATAACGGCACGGTGATTCATCACATTCCCGCCGTAGCCGGCAAATTAGGTTCACTGCGCGTGTACAATGCCTTAGCGCAAGAATTTAACGGAAAATTAGACCGTACTTCAGCACAAAAAGGCTTACAACTTTTCGCCGAACATACGCAAGATGCGCGCGAAAATGCCGGAAAACATCCCAATATTGATTTGTTGTTGCGCGTGATTGAACAAGACTTGTGTTATCAAATTGAGGCAGATTAATGGAACAGCAAAAACCTTTTCCTATTCCGGTCAATTATTTCAGTATCGTTTTAGGGTTAGCCGCATTAGGCTTAGCTTGGCGTTATGGCGCTCACACTGTGGCACTGCCGGCGCTTGTTGGTGAAACGTTACTTGGTTTGGCAACCGTCATTTGGTTGATCTTTATTGTCGCTTATGGCGTGAAATGGTTGCGTTTTCCACATCAGGCTAAAGAAGAATTACATCACGTCATTCAGTGTTGTTTTATCAGCTTGATTCCGATTACCACCATGTTAATTGGCTTAGCGGCGTTGCCGTATGAAATCGCTTTGTCTGTTGGATTAATTACATTGGGCATCATCGGGCAGCTAGCTTTTGCTGCTTACCGTGCAGCAGGATTGTGGCGTGGCATTCATAAAGCAGAAGCCGCCACACCGATTATGTACTTACCAACGGTGGCAACCAATTTTGTAAGTGGCACGGCATTAGGCTATTTAGGTTACAACGAAGTTGGTATGCTCTTTTTCGGTGCCGGTGTATTTTCATGGCTCAGTCTAGAACCGGCAATTTTGCAACGATTACGCAACTTAGAGCCGCTCGCACCTGCCGTTCGTCCGGTTATTGGCATTCAGCTTGCGCCGGCATTCGTGGGTTGTTCTACTTATTTGGCGTTAAATGGCGGCGAAATCGATTTATTGGTGAAACTACTTATCGGTTACGGTGTGTTGCAATTATTGTTCTTAATTCGTTTACTGCCTTGGATTTTCCAAAATGGTTTCACCGTTTCATTTTGGGCATTCTCGTTTGGACTGGCATCCATGGCAAACGTGGGATTGCATTTATACCAAGGTACGGCAGATAGGCTGCTTAGCGTGCTCGGTTTATCCCTGTTCTGGTTTGCCTCCATCATGATTGGATTGTTGATACTAGGCACGCTTTACCTCATGATGCGCAGACGTTTCTTTGCCGCTTAAACGCGCTATCAAACAAAAAAATGCCCTGATCATGTCAGGGCATTCTCATCATTAGTAAAGGCTAAACGCCTGCAAATAAGGCAACTTGCCTTTTTTCATCATATTTTCTATACCGGTTTTATGATCATGGCTAAACCCACGTAGTTCAAAGGTGACACCAATACCGTGATCATAGAAGATGTCATCATTTTTTTGATTCTGACGACTGGTAACATAACGTCTTGCGCCAACACCAACACTCCAACAACAGGTGTTATACTGCACGCCAAGATACTGCTCCACCGGTTTTTTAAGGGCTAAATCTTGATAATAACGGCCTGCAATCGCCCAATGATCACTTAACTCCCAACCGACTTGAACCCCAAGTTGTTTAATATCTTGATTATAGCGATTCGCTTCTGCCGTTAAATTTTGATTAATATATTCCTTGCTGGCATAGCGATAATTTAATTGCACCACGTTATTTTTTGTCGGGTTATATTCTATTCCGGTGTTTGCCAGAGAAACCTGCCCCAGCTGAGGATCGTATTGATAACCTCCCCGCCAACGCATCAGATCATTGATTTTCCAGTTCGCTTCAATCGCCCATGAAGAAGACGATCCTTCGGTTCGGTTATCACGGTTCTCATCAATTCGTGACGGCTCAAGGTAATAAGTTTGCCCAACGGCGATATTAAACCGCTCTTCTTTATTTTCATCAAAGAATCGACTGGTTCCCCCTAGCGTTACTTGATTGGCTGACGCAATTCTATCCAAGCCACTATAACGACGTGAATTAAACAGCGAAAAATAATCTTGCTGTAATAGCGAAGAATCATAACCGAATCCTAAATACTGCGAATTCAGTTTAGAACCGATATTGCTTTGATCTTTATAAGGGCGGAACAAATACTGCGCACGCGGCTCAAGGGTTTGTGTATAGCCCGAAATAAAGGTTTGGTTAGAGGCTAAAACACTCTGCAAGTCAATTTTTAATTGTGGCAAGATACGATTGACGCTCGATTCAACGTCCTCTGCCTTATCTGACCGCCCTTTCTTTTGCTGATACTGGGTTGCGTACAGTTTGGCTTCCAAATTCATACTGCCATAGCGATTTGACAAGGTTGTATTGACACTCGGTTCACCATGGAAACGCCATGCCGTCGGCATTTGCGCACTATCATTGTCAAAACGGACTGCTTGAGAAAAGAGTTTAAAATCCACTTTATTACCGAATAATCCATTTTGATAATAATTAAAGTCGATTTGAGGCAAAGCGCGATAAGGGCCAATAACCACTTCATCAAAAATTTGGAATTGCTTAACGAACATCGCAATATTGTAATTGGGTTGATAATACGCAATTCGCCCGGTTTGATCCGCATACCCATCAGTGCTGCTGCCATAAGCAGAGTCAAAGTCGTTAAAATAACGCTTATCACTCACCTTGGTGTAATTCAAATCCAAACGCCAATCTCGTGCAAAAGCCGCATTATGCTTCCAATAGAATAAATGACGCTTACGATTTTCGCTGTCATAATCTTTTAATCGATCATCGCCCAAATATTCACCGGCAACTTGTCCCTCGCCCAACGTCGTTAAATAGCGGAATTCACTGTTCAACTGCCAACCACGATGAGACATATATTTCGGCGTTAACGTGGCATCTAAATTCGGGGCAATATTCCAATACACCGGCTGAGCATAAAAATAGCCATCCCGACTGCCATGACCCAAGGTTGGAATCAATAACCCGGAACGACGGCGGTCGCCTATCGGTAACTGCAAATACGGCGTATAGAACACCGGCACGCCCTGTACTTTAAAACGGGCATGCCACATTTCTGCATACTCTTCTTTAACGTGTTGACGCATTTCATCGGCATAAATCGACCAAGAATGATCATCTTGCAAACAAGACGTAAAGGTCGCATTTTTCATCACACGATAGTCATCGCGCAATTCCACGCTTTCTGCCGACCCACGGCCTTGGCGATCCACTAATTGATAATGTGCATTGCGAACATCCGTATCTTTGGTATTTAAATGAATTTTGGCATCATCGCCTAACAAATTGATTTGGTTGTCTCGATAATCAAATCCGCCACGGGCAAAGGCATAACGCTGCACATTATCACCGCTTCCCTGTTGTTGCACCTCAACTTCCGCAGATTGTAAATGGCGATTGCCTTGTTTAACATCCACACGGCCTTTATAAATCCCACTGCGAGGCTGCGTTATCTCCGCCTGATCCGCCTCAATATACACCGGCAAATCGTTCGGATTTTCGCTCACCACTTCACCGGTAAAATGCGGCACACCGTATAAACACTGCTTTGCTAAATCAGCCATGCTTTCGGCGCTATAAAGTGCGGTCAAAATTGACAACGAAATTAACGTGTAAGTATTCTTTTTCATGAGAGTAGACAACCATTACAACCAAAGATAGCGTGATTATACTGTAAAACAGGCTAAATCACAGGGGTTAATCGGCGTTATTTGCCCCATTCTTATTTACAATGACAATGATTCCAATGATCATTCACCAAACCCATCGATTGCATAAAAGCATAACAGGTGGTCGGGCCGACAAACACAAAACCGCGCTTTTTTAACGCCTTGGATAACACCGCGGAAACAGCCGTCTGGGCAGGCACCATGGCTAAATCCGGCACATCATTCACCTGCGGTTGGCCATCCACAAAAGACCAAATAAAACGACTAAAATTTTCACCGCACTTTTCCATCGCCAAATACGCCTTGGCATTTTTCACAATCGCCTCCAATTTTGCCCGATGACGAATCAAACCGGCATTTTGCATACACTGATTTATGTCTTCATCTGTCATCTGCGCAATTTTTTGCGGATCAAAATGGTAAAACGCCTGCCGATAATTTTCCCGCTTTTGTAACACCGTAATCCACGACAACCCCGCCTGCTGTCCTTCTAAACAGAGTTTCTCAAATAATTTCTGACTATCAAATTGCGGCTTCCCCCACTCGTGATCATGATAATCCCGATACAATGGCGAACCCTCCGCCCACGCACAACGTGCCATTTTATTTTCCTTCTCAATAAAAAAATCTTCCAGAATGAAAACAATCCCCTAATACCAAGACTTTTCACGCAAAAAATGCGGTCATTTTCTAGCGTATTTCACAGGCATTATCATCTTCATCAATATTTATAAATACCTCATTGACAGGTAGAATAGCACCTTAATTATCAATTGTTTTAATGATTTCTAAGGAGTTTCAATCATGGCCACTGCAATTCAACAACGAGAAGAGCTTCAACGCCGCATTTGGCAAATCGCGAATGATGTCCGGGGCGCTGTTGATGGTTGGGATTTTAAACAGTATGTTTTGGGTACACTTTTCTATCGCTTTATCAGTGAGAATTTTATCACTTACATGAAAAATGGAGATGAAAGTATCAATTACGCTGGTTTAGCTGACAACATCATCACACCAGCGATTAAGGAAGAAGCGGTAAAAAGTAAAGGTTATTTTATTTACCCAAGCCAATTATTTAAAAATGTCGTAGCGAATGCTAACACCAATCCAAATCTCAATACGGAATTAAAACAAATCTTTAACGACATCGAAAACTCCGCCATAGGCTACCCTTCAGAACAGGATATCAAAGGCTTATTTGCCGATTTTGATACCACCAGCAACCGCCTGGGCAATACCGTTGCCGATAAAAACAGCCGTCTAGCTGCTGTATTAAAAGGCGTTGCCGAGTTAGATTTTGGTGACTTTGCAGATAATCATATCGATTTATTCGGTGATGCTTACGAATTCTTAATTTCCAACTATGCCGCCAATGCCGGTAAATCGGGTGGCGAGTTCTTTACGCCACAATGCGTTTCAAAGCTAATTGCTCGACTGGCTTTGTATGGACAAGATAAGGTCAATAAAATTTACGACCCCGCGGCCGGTTCCGGTTCTTTATTATTGCAAGCGAAAAAACCATTTGATGAACACATCATCGAAGAAGGATTCTTTGGGCAGGAAATTAATCACACCACTTATAACCTCGCCCGTATGAATATGTTTTTGCATAACATCAACTACGACAAGTTTGATATTGCCCTCGGTAACACTTTAATGAATCCTCAATTCGGCGATGATAAACCCTTCGATGCTATCGTTTCTAACCCGCCTTACTCCGTGAAATGGATTGGCTCTGACGACCCAACACTAATTAACGATGAACGCTTCGCCCCTGCCGGCGTACTTGCGCCAAAATCCAAAGCGGACTTTGCCTTTATTTTGCATGCGTTAAGTTATCTTTCAGCCAAAGGCCGAGCGGCGATTGTGTCCTTCCCTGGTATTTTTTATCGCGGCGGCGCCGAGCAAAAAATTCGTCAATATTTGGTGGATAATAACTATGTGGAAACGGTAATTGCGCTTGCGCCAAATCTCTTTTTCGGCACCAGTATTGCGGTGAATATTTTGGTACTTTCCAAACATAAACCCAATACCCAAACCCAATTTATCGATGCCAGCGGTTTATTTAAACCCGCCACCAATAACAATCTTTTGGAAGAGGAACATATCGAGCAAATTATCAAACTGTTTGTCGATAAAGAAGATGTGCCACATTTGGCTAAATCCGTGTCCGTTGAAGACATCGTTAACAATGAATACAACCTTGCGGTGAGTTCTTATGTGGAGCAAAAAGACACCCGAGAAGTGATTGATATCGATAAACTTAACGCTGAAATTAAACAAACTGTTGCTAATATCGACCGCTTGCGTGCAGAAATTGACAAGATTGTGACGGAGATTGAGGGGTAAAACACCATGAAAACCAACCGCACTTTTTTAGAGAAATTATTGGATGGGGCTGAGGTTGAGTGGAAGCCACTATCTTTAGTTACAGAAATGCAACGCGGAAAAACAATAACTGCAAAATCTGCAAATGAAGGAAATATCCCAGTTATTAGTGGAGGACAAAAACCTGCTTATTATCATAATGAATCTAACCGTGATGGGAAAACTATTACTGTAGCAGGTAGTGGCGCTTATGCAGGTTATATCATGTACTGGGAAGAGCCTATTTTTGTTAGCGATGCTTTTTCAATTAAAACAGATGAATCTTTATTACAAATAAAATATGTTTACCATTTTTTATTACAAAACCAACAAAAAATTCATGCGATGAAGAAAGGTTCTGGTGTTCCTCACGTTTATCCAAAAGATATAGGAACATTAATGATCCCCATACCCCCACTCTCCGTCCAAACCAAAATCGTAAAAATTTTGGACGCATTGACAGCGCTTACCAGCGAGCTTACCAGCGAGCTTATACTACGCCGAAAGCAGTATGAATACTATCGGGAGAAATTGTTATCTTTTGATAGTTTAGAGCTATCAGGGGGGGTAGTCCAATGGATAAAACTGATTGATTTGGGCGAGTTAATTCGTGGCAATGGATTACAGAAGAAAGATTTTACCGAAACAGGCGTTCCAGCCATTCATTATGGTCAAATTTATACCTACTATGGTACATTTGCCACGAAAACCAAATCTTTTGTTTCGCCTGAATTGGCTAAAAAATTAAAAAAAGCTAAATATGGTGATGTATTAATTGCTGGGACTAGTGAAAATTTAAAAGATGTAATGAAACCTCTTGGATGGCTTGGTAGTGAAATTACTTTTTCAGGCGATATGTTTGCATTTAGACCTAATAAAAGAGTAAATACAAAATTCTTAACATATATTTTGCAAACAGAAAAATTTTATAAATTTAAAGAAAAATATGCTCAAGGTACAAAAGTAATTAGAGTTAAGGCTGATATTTTTTTGAATTATGAAATTCCTCTTCCTACACTCGAAGAACAACACCGCATCGTCTCAATCCTCGATAAATTTGAAACTCTCACCAACTCCATTACTGAAGGTTTACCTTTAGCGATTGAGCAAAGCCAAAAGCGGTATGAGTATTACAGGGAATTGTTATTAAATTTTTCATAGCTCAGTAGCAACTGTAATTTTATGGAATAACTAATGAACGACTTAATCATCTACAACACCGATGACGGCAAATCTCACGTTGCTTTATTGGTTGTCGAAAATGAGGCTTGGTTGACTCAAAATCAGCTTGCGGAACTTTTTGACACCTCTGTACAAAATATCGCCTTACATATAAAAAATATATTAGAAGACAATGAATTAGACGAAAATTCAGTTATCAAGGATTACTTGATAACTGCCCAAGATGGCAAGCAATATCAAGTAAAACATTATTCCCTTGATATGATTCTCGCCATTGGCTTTCGTGTGCGTAGCCCTCGTGGTGTACAGTTTCGTCGTTGGGCAAATACGCAATTACGTACTTATTTAGATAAAGGTTTTCTATTAGATAAAGAGCGGTTGAAAAATCCGCAAGGTCGATTTGATCATTTTGATGAATTACTGGAACAAATTCGTGAAATTCGAGCCAGTGAATTGCGGTTTTATCAAAAAGTACGAGAGCTATTTAAATTATCCAGTGACTACGATAAAACAGATAAAGTCACTCAAATGTTTTTTGCAGAAACACAAAATAAGTTGATTTATGCCATTACACAACAAACCGCCGCAGAGCTTATTTGTACTCGTGCAAATGCTGAATTGCCTAATATGGGCCTCACCTCTTGGAAAGGTGCTGTTGTACGTAAAGGCGATATTATTGTCGCTAAAAACTATTTAACGCATGATGAATTAGATTCCTTGAATCGTCTAGTGATGATCTTTTTAGAAAGTGCCGAATTACGTGTTAAAAACCGTCAAGATCTGACATTGAATTTCTGGCGTAATAATGTCGATAATTTAATTGAATTTAACGGTTTTCCGTTGCTTATCGGCAATGGAACCCGAACCGTGAAACAAATGGAAACCTTTACTAAAGAACAATATGCCTTATTTGATCAGGTCAGAAAACAACAAAAACGCATACAGGCTGATAATGAAGATTTAGAAATTTTAGAAAAATGGCAAAAAGATCTAAAAAAGCAAAAGCATTAAGGAACCACTCATGATCCAATACAAAACTATCGCCGAATCCAACAACTTTATCGTTTTAGATCAATATAATAAGCTTGTGGAAGAGCCTAATGCCGGTTATCAAACGGAAGGAAGCCTTGAGCGTGAATTTATTCGTGATTTACGGGCGCAAGGCTATGAGTATTTACAAGAAATCAATGGTCATGATGCGTTGGTTAAAAACTTACGGGTTCAATTACAGCGATTGAACAATGTGGTTTTCTCTGATGCGGAATGGCGACGTTTTTTAGAGGAGTATTTGGATAAACCGAGCGATAGTCTGATTGAGAAAACCCGTAAAATTCATGATGACTCTATTTATGATTTTGTGTTTGATAATGGGCGCATTCAGAATATCTATCTGCTAGATAAGAGAAATGTTGCCAATAACGCCGTGCAAGTTATCAATCAATTTGAGCAAACCGGCAGCTATGATAATCGTTATGATGTGACAATTTTGGTGAATGGTTTGCCGCTTGTGCATATCGAACTGAAAAAACGCGGTGTGGCCATTCGTGAAGCCTTTAATCAAATTCACCGTTACAGCAAAGAAAGCTTCAATAAAGAAAACTCTCTCTTTAAATATATTCAGATTTTTGTCATTTCTAATGGCACAGATACTCGCTATTTTGCCAACACCACCAAGCGCGATAAGAATAGCTACGACTTCACAATGAATTGGGCAACGGCAAAAAATACCTTAATTAAAGATTTAAAAGATTTTACAGCGACCTTCTTACAAAAACATACCCTGCTCAATGTGTTGGTGAATTACTGCGTGTTTGATGTTTCCGATACCCTATTGATTATGCGCCCGTATCAGATTGCCGCCACTGAGCGTATTTTATGGAAAATCAAAAGTTCTTATTTGGCTAAAAATTGGAGCAATAAAGAAAGCGGCGGCTATATTTGGCACACCACCGGTTCAGGCAAAACGCTCACCAGCTTTAAAGCCGCACGCCTTGCAACAGAATTAGACTTTATTGAAAAAGTATTCTTCGTAGTAGATAGAAAGGATTTGGACTATCAAACCATGAAAGAATACCAACGCTTTTCACCTGATAGCGTGAATGGTTCGGAAAGTACGGCGGGGCTAAAACGCAATATCGAAAAAGATGACAATAAGATCATTGTTACCACCATTCAAAAGCTCAATAACTTGATGAAATCGGAAGATAAATTACCGATTTACAATAAACAAGTGGTCTTTATCTTTGATGAATGCCATCGTTCTCAATTTGGTGAAGCGCAAAAAAATCTAACGAGAAAATTTAAAAAATACTATCAATTCGGTTTTACCGGTACGCCGATTTTCCCACGTAACGCATTAGGTGCGGAAACCACGGCGAGTGTTTTTGGTGTTGAACTTCATTCTTACATTATCACCGATGCGATTCGTGATGAAAAAGTGCTGAAATTTAAAGTGGATTACAATGATGTACGACCACAATTTAAAAGCATTGAAACCGAAAAAAATCTTGAAAAACTGACCACACTTGAGAAAAAACAAGCCTTTTTACAACCTAAACGCATCGAGCAAATTGCCCAATATGTTTTAGACAATTTCAAACAAAAGACCCATCGTTTTAATGCGGGTAATCATGGCTTTAATGCCATGTTTGCAGTAAGCAGTGTCGATGCAGCTAAAATCTATTACGAAACGTTCAAACGGTTACAAAGTGCGGTCAAAAATCCACTTAAAATTGCAACAATTTTTTCGTTTGCAGCCAATGAAGAGCAAGACGCAATAGGGGATATTGCCGATGAAAGTTTTGAAGTGGAGGCGATGAACTCCTCTGCGAAGGAGTTTTTAAAATCGGCGATTGACGATTACAACAACTATTTTGCGACAAATTACGATGTGGATGGTAAATCTTTCCAAAACTACTACCGTGATTTAGCTAAACGTGTCAAAAACAAAGAAGTGGATTTATTGATTGTGGTTGGGATGTTTTTAACCGGTTTTGATGCGCCGACCTTAAATACCTTATTTGTGGATAAAAATCTTCGCTACCATGGTTTGATTCAAGCTTATTCACGCACAAACCGTATTTATAACAGTACTAAAAGTTTTGGCAATATCGTGACCTTCCGCGATTTAGAACAAGACACCATTGATGCCATTACGCTTTTCGGTAACTCCAATACACGCAATGTCGTGCTGGAAAAAAGTTATCAACAATATATGGAAGGCTTTACTGATGCCGGTGTTGCTTGCCGTGGATATATTGATATTGTGACTGAGCTAAAAGAAAAATTTCCTGACCCAAGTGAAATTCAAACGGAAAAAGACAAGAAAGACTTTGTGAAATTATTTGGTGAATATTTGCGGGTTGAAAATATTCTGCAAAATTATGACGAATTCGCCGCTTTGCAAGCCTTCCAATCGCTTGATACTACGGATGAAAAAGCCGTTGAGGCCTTTAAAGAAAAGTATTATTTAACGGATGAAGCTTTTGCTGAAATGCGCCCCATTGATATGCCGAGCGAACGTAATATTCAAAATTATCGCTCTACTTACAATGATATTCGCGATTGGCTCCGCCATCAAAAAGAGGGTGAGGAAAAAGCAAAATCGACGATTGATTGGGACGATGTGGTGTTTGAAGTGGATTTATTAAAATCCCAAGAAATCAATTTGGATTACATTTTAGAATTGATTTTCGAACACAATAAGAAAACGAAAAACAAAGCTGAACTCATTGATGAAATTCGGTCTATCATCCGAGCAAGCCTAGGAAACCGAGCAAAAGAAAGTTTGATTGTGGATTTTATTAATCAAACTGACTTGGATAACATTGTCGACAAAGCCGGCATTATTGAGTCATTCTTCCAATTTGCCCAAAAAGAGCAACAACAAGAAGCCGATGAATTGATGAGCAGTGAAGGACTGAATATTGATGCCGCGAAACGTTACATTAACGTGTCATTAAAACGTGGATACGCCAGTGAACAAGGGACAGATTTAAATGATGCAATCCCGAAAATGAGTCCGCTTAATCCACAATACCTCACAATAAAACAACGTATATTCCAAAAAATCGCCGCATTTGTTGAGAAATTTAAAGGGATTGGAGGGACTCTCTGATTTAGTTTGAATTCACATACGATGTATGCAAACGCATAATTTATGTATGAATTGAGTAAGGCACTACTTTTCATCAAATAAAAACGGCACCTCGACCGATGAGACTTCAGAATCTCTCGGCTGAGATGCCGTTTTTAATCGTATCAATTACTCTTTTGGTAAGCGTATGATGGAAAGTAGCAATCCGCCCCAGATAATGATCAGTGCGATCGCCATCATGATAATTGCATTAGTTGTCATGATTTTCTCCTTGTTTTTGTGTCAAGTGCTTCCACGGCAAACGGGAAAGTAAAAAACTGATAATGACTAAGCCAGCAGCCATGCCCCAGCCGAAGGTGTTGACAAACCATTGTGGGTAACCTTCGTAGCCGTTTGCCAATACTTTGGTCGCTTCTTTGTAAAGCATGAAGGCTAAAACGCCTGTGGTGACGACAATACAAGCCTTCCAGATTACACCAACATTGAAAGAGCTGGTTTCGTTCAGGTGTTCACCAAGTTCTTTTAATCGGCCGGTCACGATAATGGAAAGCAAAGAGAAGAAGGCTACGGCAACGATACCGAACATATTGACGAAGTTGTCCATGGTATCAAGCATCGGTAAGCCGGCCGCCGTACCAAATAATAAGGTGGATGCAAGCATCATTGGTAAACCAACTAAAAATGTGGCGTGCACGCGGCGCAAGCGTAATTTATCTTGTACCGCCGCAATGATAACTTCTAACACGGAAATAAAAGAAGTTAAACCGGCAAACACTAAGGAACCAAAAAATAATACGCCAAGTAACTGTCCTAGCGGTGCTTGATTAATAATCGTTGGGAACGCAAAGAATGCCAAACCAATTCCGCCCTTAGCCACGTCGCTGACTTCTTGTCCGTTTGCCATAGCAATGAAACCTAACGCCGAGAATACGCCAATACCCGCTAACACTTCAAAGCTACTATTTGCAAAACCAACCACTAAACCGGCGCCGGTTAAATCCGATTCTTTTTTCAAGTAAGAGGCATAGGTCAGCATGATGCCGAAGCAAATGGAAAGCGAGAAAAAGATTTGTCCATAGGCGGCAATCCAAACACTTGGATCGGTTAATTTGTCCCAGTTTGGTGAGAATAACGCATCAAGACCTTTTGCTGCACCTGGTAGAAATAAAGAATAGACCACTAAGGCAATAAACATAATCACCAAAATCGGCATAAAGATGACGGAAGAACGTGCAACACCTTTTTGTACGCCAAAAGAGAGAATTAATAACGTGATGATCCAGACAGCAAGCAATGGACCGACAACTGTACCAACAAAATCAAAACTTAAAGCAACCTCACTAGCCATTTTGATGTGTTCATGTAAGAAGAAATCGACCGGGTTACTCCCCCATGCAGAGCTGAAAGAATAATAAGTATAACTTGCCGCCCAACCGAGAATAACCGCATAGTAGAGACCGATAATGACATTGATCATTACTTGCCACCAACCAAAGGTTTCAAACGTAGTTTTGAGTTTACGATAAGCCAGCGGCGGGGATGCACGGAATTTATGACCTAACGCATAATCCAAGAAAAGTAATGGAATACCTGCAGTTAATAGGGCAACAATATAGGGAATAATAAAGGCTCCCCCGCCATTTTCATAAGTAACATAAGGGAAACGCCAAATATTTCCCAATCCGACCGCTGAGCCGATCGCCGCAAAAATAAAGGCTCTCCGCCCAGAGAATGTTTCTCGTTTATGTGTGGTTTGTGTCATATGAACACCTGTTAAAAGTTAAAAATGAAAGAATGCTACTATAACCGAATAAAAAGGCTGTTCATAGCTACAAAACAATTATTCATGTTAAGAACAGAAGACTATTTTATCTATCCAGAAATGTCATCCCACAAAATTGATTTGAAAATATGACTCCTTGATAAAAGCCATAAAAAAAGTGAGTATTGTCATAACAACACTCACTCTTTATAAACTTCAAGTATTTTGCCAATATGGCCTTTTATTATACTTACTTGATAATTTTAGCTACCACGCCAGCGCCTACTGTACGGCCACCTTCACGGATAGCAAAACGTAAACCTTGGTCCATCGCGATTGGGTGGATTAAGGATACAGTCATTTTAATGTTGTCGCCAGGCATTACCATTTCCACGCCTTCCGGTAATTCGATAGTACCGGTTACGTCAGTTGTACGGAAATAGAATTGTGGACGGTAACCTTTGAAGAATGGAGTATGACGACCACCTTCTTCTTTGGATAATACGTACACTTCAGATTCGAAATCAGTGTGTGGAGTGATTGAACCCGGTTTCGCTAATACTTGACCACGTTCAATTTCTTCACGTTTTGTACCACGTAATAATGCACCGATGTTTTCACCTGCACGACCTTCGTCAAGTAATTTACGGAACATTTCAACACCGGTTACGGTTGTTTTCGCTGTTGGTTTGATACCTACGATTTCAACTTCATCACCAGTACGGATGATACCACGCTCTACACGACCGGTTACTACTGTACCACGACCGGAAATAGAGAACACGTCTTCAATTGGAAGAAGGAACGGTTGGTCAATTGCACGCTCAGGTTCAGGAATGTAAGTATCTAATGCTTGAGCTAATTCAAGGATTTTTTCTTCCCATTCTGCTACGCCGTTTAACGCTTGTAATGCAGAACCACGAATGATTGGTGTATCATCACCCGGGAAGTCATATTGAGAAAGAAGTTCACGAACTTCCATTTCAACTAATTCTAATAACTCTTCGTCATCTACCATGTCGCATTTGTTTAAGAATACGATGATGTAAGGTACACCTACTTGGCGACCTAATAAGATGTGCTCACGAGTTTGTGGCATAGGACCATCAGTTGCTGCTACAACTAAGATAGCACCATCCATTTGTGCCGCACCGGTAATCATGTTTTTAACGTAGTCGGCGTGTCCCGGACAGTCAACGTGTGCATAGTGACGGGTTGGTGTGTCATATTCAACGTGGGACGTGTTGATGGTGATACCACGCGCTTTTTCTTCCGGCGCGTTATCGATTTGGTCAAATGCACGAGCTGCACCACCATAGTGTTTTGCTAATACGGTGGTGATTGCTGCTGTTAAAGTGGTTTTACCATGGTCAACGTGGCCGATTGTACCCACGTTAACGTGCGGTTTTGTACGTTCAAATTTTTCTTTAGACATTGATTGTCCCTCTAAACAAACACGGTTATCGATGGTTCAATTTACCAGATTAACCAAAGTATTAAAATTTGTAATGGAGAGATTATTAAGAAGTGGTGCTGATAGGCAGATTCGAACTGCCGACCTCACCCTTACCAAGGGTGCGCTCTACCAACTGAGCTATATCAGCGCTTGGAGCGGGCAGCGGGAATCGAACCCGCGTCATTAGCTTGGAAGGCTAAGGTAATAGCCATTATACGATGCCCGCCGTTCTTAATTCATCTGTCCCATCAGTCGCTTAGAAATGGTGGAGGGAGAAGGATTCGAACCTTCGAAGGCTGAGCCGGCAGATTTACAGTCTGCTCCCTTTGGCCGCTCGGGAATCCCTCCACGCTAATTTGGGGCTTATCACACGAGATAATGGTGCCGACTATCGGAATCGAACTGATGACCTACTGATTACAAGTCAGTTGCTCTACCTACTGAGCTAAGTCGGCCTCGTGAACAAGTGAGGCGTATTATAGGGATTTTTTTATACCTGACAAGTCTTTTTTTTTTATAAATCGTTTTTTTTTTAATTATTCGTTTAATTATCAAACAAAAGAGAATACTGATTTGCTTAATTTATAAGCACAACTAAATTTTTACTGCGCATCCTTTCATTTATAAGGTATATTTCACCCATTATTTTACTCAACGGAAGCGCAATTTAATCGTGAAATCTCCAATTTCTGACACTTTTTCAGACAAATTAACCCCTTTTTTATCCTTTGAACGACAGCACTGGGCTGCCTTACGCAAATCCGTGCCATTAAAATTAACCGAGCAAGATCTTAAACCGCTACTGGGTTTTAATGAAGAATTGTCGCTGGATGAAGTACGTACGATTTACCTGCCACTCACCCGCCTGATTAACTACTATATAGAAGAAAACATTCGTCGCCAGAATGTTCTTCACCGTTTCCTTGGCGGAGAAAGCCCCAAAGTGCCGTACATTATTAGCATTGCCGGCAGTGTTGCCGTTGGCAAAAGCACCTCGGCACGCATTTTACAATCTCTTCTTAGCCATTGGCCGAGTGAACGGAAAGTGGATTTAATTACCACCGATGGTTTTTTGCATCCGCTTTCTTATTTACAAAAGCATCAGCTATTACAAAAGAAAGGTTTTCCGATTTCTTACGATACACCAAAATTAATTCATTTCTTAGCTGATATCAAATCCGGTAAACACCCGGTGAAAGCACCAATTTATTCTCATTTAACTTATGACATTATTCCTGAACAATTTAATGTTATCGATCAGCCGGATATTTTGATATTAGAAGGGCTCAACGTCCTCCAACCCAATGATAATCGTGCAAATCAAACCTTCGTTTCAGATTTTGTGGATTTTTCGATTTATGTGGACGCAGAAGAAAGCTTATTAAAAGAATGGTATATCCGTCGATTCTTAAAATTCCGACAAAGTGCGTTTTCTAACCCGAATTCCTATTTTAAACATTATGCCAATCTTTCCGAACAAGAAGCCATTGCAACGGCCAGTCGTATTTGGGATGACATTAATGGATTAAATTTAAGAGAAAATATTTTGCCGACGCGTGAACGTGCCAACCTGATCTTAAAGAAAGGGGTTAATCATGAAGTCGAGTTAGTCAAACTGCGAAAATAAGGCAAAAAGAGACCGCACTTAATCTAGCAAGACATAAAGTGCGGTCGTTTTTCTTTCTATTTCTATCGAGTCCCATGAATCACGATTGTTTTACCATGGGCTGTAATCAAATGTTGCTCTTCTAACATTCTCATAATACGCCCCACTGTTTCACGGGAGCATCCCACCATCTGTCCGATTTCCTGACGGGTAATTTTAATTTGCATCCCGTCCGGATGCGTCATGGCGTCCGGCATTTTGGCTAAATTTAACAAGGTCTGCGCAATGCGCCCGGTGACATCTAAGAAAGCTAGATTACTCACCTGCCGTGATGTTCGTTGTAATCGATGGGCTAATTGTGCGGTCAAATACATTAAAATATCGGGGCTAACTTGAATTAACTGACGAAATTTCCGATAGGAAATTTCCGCAACCTCACAAGCGGTCTTTGCTTTAACCCACGCAGAACGCAGTTGACCATCTTCAAATAATCCTGCCTCACCAAAGAACTCGCCCTTGCCTAAATAGGTCAAAATCATTTCCCTGCCGTCTTCATCCTTTACCATGACGGAAACCGAACCGCTAATGATGTAATACAACGTATCCGCTTCTTCTCCGGCGTTAATCAGTATACTTTTCGCTGCATATTTTTTGATGTGGCAATGTGATAAAAACCACTCCAGCATCGGATCCGTCGGTTGTGTGGCTTGTGCGTCCTGTTCCTGCACGTAAAACCTCCATCTAATTATGAAAAACTAAAAGGTTTATCTAAAAAAATCCGTTTTATCTTTTATATCGATAGATTCATGTAGTTCAGACCAAACGATCACCGCACGTCCTTGGCGGATTCTGTTCAGTAGCGCTTTCTTTTTTTGTTCAAAAGTCTGTTCATGTGAACCATAATCGGTTCCTTCACGTAAAATGACGCTTTCCACGATATTGATTAACGTGTCTTCCGCCAGTTCTTGCCAAGGAATAATCACAACATATTACCTAAATAAATAAATTATGCAAATAAGCTTTCAATGAGCTGCCATTGCTGGCTAAACCCTTGATTTGGTGTGTGTCGGAAGTTGGAACGCACATAGCGCATAAACTGCCCTTCACAGAGGGTGACGAGGTGTGCCGCGATAATGCGTTCGTCCACGTTAAATCCGCGTCCTTCGCGCAATTTTCGCATTTGCAGAATATTCACGAACTGCAATTCCAGCCTGTCAAAAAAGGTGGCAACACGGGCTTGTAGTTTGGCATCTTCAAACATCAGTGCATGGCCTGTTAACACACGGGTTAAACCGGGATTTTTACGGGCAAAATCCAAGATCATCTGCAGGATGTCTTTTACCCGTTGCATGGTGTTGGTTTCATTTTTGATCGATTGTGAAATGCGATTCAGCAATGTGCTTTCGATATTCTCAATTAAGGCTTCAAAAATCTTGGTTTTGCTCGGGTAATAACGGTACAACGCCGCTTCCGATACGCCCACTTCTGCGGCTAAACGCGCCGTTGTCATACGCTCCATGCCGCGTTCGGAATGCAACATGTGTGTGAGCACCGTCAACACTTGTTGGCGGCGTTCTTTAATACTGCGTTTATTGGTTTGTTCCATTAGTGTTTACCTGAATGGCCGAAACCGCCTTCGCCACGTTCTGTGGCATCAAATTCGTTGACAATATTAAATTCCGCTTGCACAACGGGCACGAAGACTAATTGCGCGATGCGATCACCTACTTCAATTTTGAACGGCTCATTGCCACGATTCCACACGGAAACCATGAGCGGACCTTGATAATCAGAATCGATTAAACCGACTAAATTGCCCAACACAATGCCGTGTTTATGGCCTAAACCGGAACGCGGTAAAATGACTGCGGCTAAATTCGGATCGGCAATATAAATAGAAAGCCCGGTGGGAATTAATTGGGTTTCACCCGGTTGAATTTCAATGCCATTGTCTAGGAGCGCACGTAAATCCAGCCCCGCAGATCCTTCGGTGGCATACGTTGGAAGAGGAAATTCGCTACCAAGACGACTATCTAAAATTTTAACGTCAATTTTTTTCATTATGATCTTTTCCTTTCACAAAATCTGTCATGTTTTTAATAAAGTGCGGTGGGTTTTTGTGGTGTTTTTTATTGACGGTAACGCACCATAATTTCATTGACTAATGCTTCTGCCAATGTATTTTTATCCGCTTGAGCTAAGGCTTTCTCTCCGTTTTTCCAAAAGAGGTGTAGCGCATTATGATCTTGTCCGAACACTTGCCCGCCGGAAACATCATTGGCACAAATCATATCCAAATTTTTGCGTGTCAGTTTATCTTTTGCGTAATCGGCAACATTCTGCGTTTCAGCCGCAAACCCAATAGTGAACGGGCGCTTTTCCGTAAGATGCGCTACATCAGCGATGATGTCCGGATTTTTAACGAGCTTTAACGTCATTTCTTCAGCCGATTTTTTGATTTTTTGATCAGCGATATCCGCAATACGGTAATCCGCCACCGCAGCACAACCAATAAAAATGTGATTTTTGACCGCACTTTCTAAGGCGGTTTGCCACATTTCTTGCGCGGAAGTGACATCAACGCGGTTGACATTGTTAGGTGTGGTAAGGTTTACCGGGCCGGTAATCAAGGTGACATTCGCTCCGCGTTTTGCGAAGGCATCCGCAATGGCAAAGCCCATTTTGCCGGAGCTGTGATTTGAAATGTAACGCACCGGATCGATGGCTTCACGCGTTGGGCCTGCTGTAATGGCAACATGGAGTCCGAGCAAATCTTGCTGCACAGTAAAATGATGGCAAAGTGCGGTGAAAATTTCCGATGGTTCGGACATTCGCCCGGCCCCCACATCACCACAGGCTTGTTCGCCACTGTTCGGGCCGATAAGTTGTATGCCACGGCTTAAAAGTGCGGTCAGATTTTGCTGTGTTATGGCTTGGCGATACATTTGCTGATTCATCGCCGGCGCAAGAAAAATCGGTGCGCTGGTGGCAAGGCAAATCGTGGAAAGTAAATCGTTCGCCATACCGACAGTTAAGCGCGCAATAAAATCGGCACTGGCAGGTGCGATTAATACGACATCCGCCCATTTCGCCAATTCAATATGTCCCATTGCCAGTTCTGCTTGAGGATCCAATAACGATTGCGCCACGGCATTACCGGAAATCGCTTGTAAGGTGAGTGGGGTCACAAATTCTGCGGCAGCAGGCGTGAGCACCACGCGAACTTGCGCATTGGCTTTGCGTAATAAACGAATTAATTCGATGGTTTTGTACGCGGCAATGCCGCCGGTAATGCCCACAACAATGCGTTTATTTTCTAGATTAATCATGCTTGAATCCCATGAATTGACTGACTCGGAGATGAATTCGCTTATTCTACTTGAATTATGATTTAATCAAAAATCTTATTTTGCGATCAGGATTCCACTTTTAAAGCCCGCTGTTTGGGTTTTAATGCCTTGTATGAATGAATAACGAATCTGTTATTTTTTGTGAGGTTGAAGAAATGGATGAGTCCTTAATGCCAAGGGAAAAGCTCTTAAAATATGGCGTCGCCACACTGACGGATGCTGAACTTTTGGCCATTTTCTTGCGTACGGGCATTAAAGGTTGCCCTGTGATGGAATTATCGAAAAATGTGTTGCAACATTTTGGCTCGTTGCGAGGACTCATTAGCGCCGATCAAAAGCAGTTTTGTGCGATGAAAGGCATTGGCATTACGCAATTTATTCAGTTGCAAGCTTGCACGGAAATGACACGTCGTTATTTATTGGCGGAACTTAAAGCAGGCTATTGTTTCAGTTCATCAGATGCCGTAAAAATGTACCTACAGACGGAGTTGGAAAATACAGAACGAGAAATTTTTTTAGTGCTTTTCTTAGATAATCAACATCGGCTGATTAAGCAGGAGCGCTTGTTTCTCGGCACAATTAATAAAGCGATGGTGTATCCGCGCGAAGTCATCAAGGAAGCCTTGGCGTGCAATGCGGCGGCGATTATTTTGGCACATAATCACCCCTCCGGTATGGCAGAACCCAGTTTTTCCGACCGACAAATTACTGAGGCGATCAAGCAGGCAGCAGAGTTGATGGAAATCCGTGTGCTGGATCATTTTGTGATTGGCAAAGGCGATTATTTTTCCTTTGCGGAACAAAATCTGCTCTAAAACGCACCGCACTTTGGGATAATTTTTCGTTTTAATGTCAGCAAATTCAGGATTTAGGCTTGAGAATGCAAGATAAAGTGAGTATAATGCACGACCTTTAATATAGTATGCGG
This sequence comes from Aggregatibacter valvarum, assembly GCF_980468985.1. Taxonomy (NCBI): domain Bacteria; kingdom Pseudomonadati; phylum Pseudomonadota; class Gammaproteobacteria; order Pasteurellales; family Pasteurellaceae; genus Aggregatibacter; species Aggregatibacter valvarum. The sequence goes on from NZ_OZ413141.1 coordinate 1,978,560, forward strand.
GTCGGGTTATACGACCTGACGAGGTCATTCAAAAAGTTATTTTTGAAATATTCCGAACCGTAAGCTCGAGCTTAAATTTCATTATTGGAGATTAATATGTCTAGAGTCTGTCAAGTAACAGGCAAGCGTCCGGCAGTGGGTAACAACCGCTCTCACGCAATGAACGCGACTCGTCGTCGTTTTCTTCCTAACCTTCACACTCACCGTTTCTGGGTTGAAAGTGAAAACCGTTTCGTAACATTACGCTTAACTGCAAAAGGTATGCGTATTATTGATAAAAAAGGCATTGATGCAGTTTTAGCTGAAATCCGTGCTCGTGGCGAGAAAATCTAAGGAGCTAACAAATGGCAGCAAAAGGTGCTCGTGAGAAAATCCGTTTAGTTTCTACCGCAGAAACCGGTCATTTCTACACAACTGACAAAAACAAACGTAATATGCCTGAAAAAATGGAAATCAAAAAATTTGATCCAGTTGTGCGTAAACACGTTATTTATAAAGAAGCAAAAATCAAATAATTTTGCGAGAATTGAAAAACCCGACATTGTTCGGGTTTTTTTATATCCAGTGGCCATCGGAGAAAGAGAATGCCTGAACTACCTGAAGTCGAAACCGCACTGCGTGGCGTGAGCCCTTACCTGAAAGATTACACGATTGAAAAAATCGAGGTACGTCAGCCTAAACTCCGTTGGGCGGTATCACCGGAATTAGCGACATTGCATCAAATAAAAATTCTGGATCTGAGCCGCCGCGCTAAATACCTCATCATTCATACCGAACAAGGTTATATCATCGGGCACTTAGGGATGTCAGGAACCGTAAGAATCGTACCGCATGACTGCCCGATTGATAAACACGATCATTTGGATATTGTAATGAACAACGGCAGATTATTACGCTATAACGATCCGCGCCGTTTTGGCGCTTGGTTGTGGACGGAAAAATTGGACGAGTTTCATTTATTTTTGAAACTGGGGCCGGAACCGCTATCAGAGGAATTTAACGCAGACTATCTTTTCAAAAAATCTCGCAAAAAAACGACCGCACTTAAGACCTTTTTAATGGATAATGCTGTGGTGGTGGGCGTTGGCAACATTTATGCCAATGAAAGTTTGTTTCTATGCGGACTGCACCCATTAAAACTTGCCGCGAATCTCACCCGAAAACAGTGTGAACGTCTGGTAGAAACCATTAAATCCGTTCTTGCAAAAGCCATTGAACAAGGTGGAACCACACTCAAAGATTTCTTACAACCTGATGGCAGACCGGGTTATTTTGCGCAAGAATTACTGGTTTATGGCAACAAAGGCAAACCTTGTCCAAAATGTGGTACAAAAATTGAAAGTTTAATCATCGGGCAACGAAACAGCTTTTATTGCCCGACGTGTCAGAAGAAAAGGTAGGAATTACTAAAAATTATTAAATTACTATCATGAGTGATATAAAATATCTAGCAGTTCTTCTATATGAGCAGATAAACAAGGATTATAAGTTATACAATCAAGTGGGGTGCTTATTCTATTCTTAAGAGAACTGAATTGTCTAACAGAATTCTGAATAACTTTGTCTAAAGTGTCTATATTATTTCGGCAGAATGTATAACCAAAATTATTTTCTAAAACTTCTAAACACCCCATATTATCTGAAAATATAACTGGTGTTCCAGATAAAATAGATTCAATTCCTACAAGTCCAAATGGTTCATATATTGATGCCATAATTGTATAATCTACTGCTTGATACAGTTCAGACATATTTTTGCAATAACCTAATGATGTAATATTTTTACTTTCCGTAACTGGTGAGCCTGCAACAACAAGGCGAATAGGAAGATCTGATTGATTAAAATAATTTTTAAGGATATTGAAACCTTTTCTTTCATGTCCAGTAGAGGGAAATAAGAAGATAATTTCATGATCTTGAAAATTAAATTTTTTTCTTAAACTTATACGCTCGTCATCATTAACAGGTTTAAAACACTCAGAATTTACTGGTGGATAAATTACTTCTATTTTATTTTCTGGTACTTGATATAGAGTAATTAATTCATTTTTCATTAATTTAGAATGAGCAATAATAGTCTTAGCATAGTCAAAGCATCTTTTTTCATTTTTAATTTTTATTAGATCTAAAAAAGTTGGTTTTTTATTTAATGCTCGTAAATATCCTATATGGTTCCCTCCACATATAACTATATCTGATTTTGTATATGTCGTTGTGATAGAAATTTCTCTCTCTTTTGAGCGAGACTTTATCCTATTTGAAAAATAAGATAGGAAATAATTTCTAAGAGGCTTAGGGATAAGAGACAGGTTAATTTCTATAGGATTTATAAAGCTATATTCTAATATATCTTTATCAAACTTGACAGAATAAACATTTGGGAGAATATTTTTTTCGTGAAAACCGTTTACCAGATCAATTAGATAACGTTCTATACCACCGCCATATCTGAATTTTGAGCAGACAAGAGAAATTTTCATTATATTTACTCTAATTTATTTTTAATTATAGAAATCCCCCCGTAATATCGAGGGCTGAAATTAAAATTACTTTATACCTGGAATTTTGAAATAGCTGTTAAAGCGTTCAACACGACCACCTGTGTCAATAACACGTTGTTTACCTGTATAAAACGGATGACAGTTACCGCACATATCAAGGTTGATGTCTTTGCCTAAGGTTGAAAGGGTTTTGAGCACGTTACTGCAATCTTTATATTCAGGATGAATACCTTGTTTCATAGAAAACCTCAAAGTTGAAGCCATGCCGCTATCAAGCCAATTGAAGATCCAATCCCTGACACCTCTCGATATTAACATTACGCCATTATAAAATAATACTTTGTATACCTACTTACGAAGTTTACAGAAAGAGAAAATGACATTCAAGCTGGCCTAACCCTAAAATACATAACAACCCCCTCAAATATTATACTCATAGCCCACTTTATTCAACGCAGACTATCTTTTCAAAAAATCACGTAAAAAAACGACCGCACTTAAAACCTTTTTAATGGATAACACCGTGGTTGTTGGCGTCGGCAACATTTATGCCAATGAAAGTTTGTTTTTATGCGGATTGCACCCATTAAAACTTGCTGCGAATCTCACCAGAAAACAGTGTGAACGTTTGGTCGAAACCATTAAATCGGTTCTTACTAAAGCCATTGAACAAGGCGGAACGACACTCAAAGATTTCTTACAACCTGATGGCAGACCGGGTTATTTTGCGCAAGAATTGTTGGTTTACGGGAATAAAGGCAAACCTTGCCCAACGTGCGGTACAAAAATTGAAAGTTTAATCATCGGGCAACGAAACAGCTTTTATTGCCCGACGTGTCAGAAGAAAAGTTAACGATATGATTACTTCAATTGCTGCTCGATGATACCGCCACCAAGGCACACTTCATCCAAATAGAACACCGCAGATTGTCCCGGCGTAACCGCAATTTGTGGTTCATCAAAAATGACTTTAATGCTTTCGTCATCAATAGGCTCAATCGTGCAAGGCACATCCGTTTGGCGATAACGGGTTTTCACAGTACAACGCAACGGTTCACGAATCGGTTGACGATCGACCCAATGCAATTGTTGTGCAATTAAACCGGTAGAAAGTAATGCTGAGTGATCATGCCCCTGCGCTACAATTAACTCATTATTGACAAGATCTTTTTCCACCACATACCAAGCTTCTTCACCAGCCCCTTTTACGCCACCAATGCCCAAGCCTTTGCGTTGCCCCAATGTGTGATACATCAAACCATCGTGGCGACCAATAATATCGCCCTCTACTGTGCGAATGTTACCCGGTTGCGCCGGCAAGTAACGGGCTAAGAAATCCTTAAACTTTCGTTCGCCGATAAAACAAATACCGGTAGAATCCTTTTTCTTCGCTGTGATCAAACCTAACTCTTCCGCAATCGCACGTACAATCGGTTTTTCAATGTCGCCAACAGGAAACAGACTTTGTCCCACTTGCTTGCTGCTCAATGTATATAAAAAATAGCTCTGATCTTTGTTGGCATCCAAACCGCGCAATAATTGTGCGTTATCATCCGAGCCGCGGCGACGAACATAATGCCCGGTAGCGATATAGTTCGCCCCTAAATCTTCTGCAGCATATTCTAAAAAGGCTTTAAATTTAATTTCTTTGTTACACAGAATATCCGGATTCGGAGTACGCCCAGCCTTATATTCGCTAAGAAAATGCTCAAACACATTATCCCAATATTCTGCTGCAAAATTGATTTTATGCAGCTTGATACCAAGCTTATCGCACACAGCTTGAGCGTCAGCTAAATCTGCGGCGGCTGTACAATAATCGGTGTCGTCATCCTCTTCCCAATTCTTCATAAACAAGCCCTCCACTTGGTAGCCTTGTTGTTGAAGAATAAAAGCAGACACGGAGGAATCCACTCCGCCGGACATGCCGCAAATCACTTTTTTCGTGGCATTTTCGGCAAGTTGTTCAGCACTTAAGGGTGCGAAATGTTGATTATAGGTATTTGAAAATAACATAAGTCTCCCGTAACTTCGGTTAAGGCGAAGCACATTGGTGATAATGATTGAAAATAGCGGAATGACTTCCACGACATAAATTAAGATTGCTGCACATTAAAATTGCTACATAAAGTGCGGTTGTTTTTTGGTGAATTATTTCACTTCGTAAAATTGAGCTTTCTCTTTTTGCGCAAATTTTTGTTCATATTCTGCCTTGGCGTTTTCATCGCCGGCATCTAATTTAGACTGCAAGGTATCGCAAGGTTTATCGCAATCGCAGGCTTTGGCAATACCTAAAGACGATAAACCGCCACAACTGCCTTTCAGCGCTTGGCGTTTCACAATATAGCCCAATGCCATGGCCAAAATAATCAGGATGAAAATCCCAAAAGTCACTAAGAATAATTTCATATTCGCTCCATAAAACGATAAAAATAGGCACCGCACTTTGGTCTTTCGTGAACTGCATTATAAAATGCAGTCATGTGTAGTGTATCTAAAGTGTCATTCTACAATGACTGACACAGGTTAGACTAGGTTTTATACCTATTCAAGCAATAAGGAAGCAATTATGTTACCCCAAAAACGGTTAGAACAAATTCAAGAAATGGAAAACCTTCTAGGTCAATCGGAAGCCTTCTTACTTGAGGCGGAACAATTTTTAGAAAAATGGCAACAGATGTTACCAACGATAACTCGGCTGGAACATTATTATTTTGACGGCGACTGGCGACAAGATTATCAAGCCTATGAGCAAGGTGAAATCCCGGAGGAGATGCCTTGTGGCGTATTAACCGAAGATGCGATATTCGATGTGGGTGTGACACAACGCTCATTAGCCATCAGCTACTTAAAACTGGTGGCACAAATTTTAGATACGCCAAAATAAACAACCCTAATCGCTGCGATGTAGCCTCGCACGCTTAAGCGATATACCGTAGCACCTTAAAAACCGACCGGCGCAGTGAATTCCATCGTTTCCCCGGTAATCGGATGTTGAATCTGCAGGCTTTCTGCGTGCAAGCAGAGGCGAGGCGATAACGCTTTGGCTTGCGGATGTGCGTAGAATTTATCACCTAAAATCGGATGCCCAAGCGCCAGCATGTGCAAGCGTAATTGATGGGAACGCCCTGTAATCGGCGTAAGTTTTACGCGTGTGGTGTTATTGGGATAACGTTGTAAAACATCGTAAAATGTAACCGCTCTTTTGCCTCGTTCAAAGCAAATTTTTTGGCGAGGGCGATTTTCCCAGTCGCAAATCAGTGGCAACTCCACAACCCCATGATCTTGTTCCAGATGTCCCCAAACCAACGCCTGATAATACTTTTTCGGTTCGCGTTCACGAAATTGGCGTTTTAACTCGCGATCCGCTGCTTTGCTCAATGCAAACAACAAAATCCCGCTGGTTGCCATGTCAAGGCGATGCGCCGGTTCACAAAAACCGTACTTTTCTTTCACTCGCGACATGGCGCTGTCGTAATATTGCGGCTGATTGCCTGGTACGGAAAGCAGTCCACTTGGCTTGTTCACCACCGCAATATAATCATCGCGATACACCAAATCCAACCAAGGTTCCTGCGGCGGGTTATAGTCAATGAGAGCCATATTTATTCCTTATTGGTCACAATCACGCGTAGGCAATCCAAGCGCCATGTGGCTTGCTGTAAGTATTGGAGCATTTGTTTTCGTTGCGTCTGCAAGGTGTCAATTTCATCCTGACGGATATTTTTATTCACTTTTCGTAAGGCGATGAGACGAGTTAATTCTTCGTCAAGGTGTTGCAGTACCTGTTGTTCGGCATTGGCGATAATCTCCTTGCTTTGCTGTGCCATCACCTTTTCGCCTCGCGTAATGAGTGTTTCGATATTCGGTCGCAACATTTTCGCCACCTTATTCGCCATGTTGCGGTCCATCGGTTTGAGCTTGCGTTGTAAATGATCAAACACCACCTGTTGCGCTAAGTCATTGCCTTTGCTATCTAATAATAAACGTATCGGTGTGGGTGGCAGGAAACGCGTTAATTGTAACCCTTGCGGTGCTTGGGTTTCCACCACATACACCAGTTCTAATAACAATGTGCCCGCCGGCAGATGTTTATTCAATAACAACGCCACGGCACTTTTGCCGATGTCGCCGGAGGTGATTAAATCTATGCCGTGATAAATCATCGGGTGGTCCCACGTGAGAAATTCCAACTCTTCGCGCGCTAACGCCAGTTGACGGTCGAACGTGACGGTGACGCCTTCTTCTTTTAAGCCCGGGAATTCCGGTACCAGCATTGTGCCTGTTGGGGTAATCACAATGGATTTTTCCCCTAAATCTTCTTGCTCCACGCCAATGACATCAAACAGATTTAAGGCAAAATCGACCAATTCCGGGCTACCGTCTTGTGCGGCAATTTCTTGTGCCAGCTGTTTCGCCAGCTCGCCACCATTCGAATTCAGTTCCAGCAACAGATCTCGGCCTTGTTCTAATTGCTGTTTTAAACGTAACCGTTCTTGCTGCGTGTGGTCGATTAAGGCTTTTTGAGCTTCAAGTGCGGTCGGATTTTCCAATGTTTTTTGTAATTCTTCACCGAACTGCTCGAATAACAACGCGCCCATCGGACAGGTTTCGTTGAAGGCATTTAACCCCAAATGATACCAATCGGCCAACACCGCTTGTGCGCTGTCGGTAAAATACGGCAAATAAATCTGAATATCGTTGGTTTGCCCAATACGATCCAAGCGGCCGATACATTGTTCCAACAAGTCAGGGTTTTCCGGCAAATTGAATAACACTAAACGGCTGGCGAATTGGAAGTTTCGCCCTTCGGAACCAATATTGGAACTGAGCAACACCTGAGCACCGTTTTCTTGTTGAGTGAAATACGCCGCCGCACGATCGCGTTCCACAATAGCCATTTTTTCATGAAATACGGCGCTGCGAATGCCTTCTTTTTCACGCAGAATTTGTTCTAGCTGAATTGCCGTTCCGGCATAACGACAAATGACGAACACTTTTTCTTGCCGATGTTGTTTTAAAAAATCGATCAGCCATTGCACGCGCGGGTCAAATTCCCACCATGACGTATTGGCATTGAGTTCGCGCATGAAATGTTCGGGGTAAAGGGCGCATTGCACGGGATGTTCACCAAATGCTATGAGGGTTTTAACGGCGTTTTCGTATTGTTTCGGCTGCGGTAGCGCGATCGGATGATAAACCCGTTTCGGAAAACCTTGTACGCTTTGGCGGGTGTTGCGAAATAACAAACGCCCCGTACCGTGGCGGTCGATAAGTTGTTTAATGAGCGTTTCATTATTCGTCGAATTGAAATTGATGTCTTCACCCAACAAGGCAGAAATAGTATTTTTTTCCACCGCACTTAAAGGCTTATCCGCCAATAACGCTTGTGCGGCTTCAGCAATCGGTTGGTAATGCTGTTGTTCTTCCAAAAACGCATGGTAATCGTGGAAACGGTGCGGATCGAGTAAATTCAAGCGAGCAAAATGGCTTTGTTGCCCAAGTTGTTCCGGCGTCGCGGTGAGCAATAACACGGCCGGAATGTGTTGCGTGAGTTGTTGCACCAGTTGATATTCCAAACTCGGATTCACTTCGTCATACACCAAATGATGCACTTCATCGGCAATTAACATATCAAATTCCGCCGCCAAGAGTTGTTGTACTCGCTGCGGATGCTGTACCAACCAATCCAAGGCACAAATAATCAGTGATTCGGTGGTAAACGGATTCACTTCTTTCTGCTCTTCTGTCGCGGCAAAATCAGCGCAACGTTCTTCATCAAACAGCGAAAAATGCAAATTGAAACGACGCAGCATTTCCACCAACCATTGATGTTGCAACGTTTCCGGCACAATAACCAGCACGCGGCGTACTTTTTCGGCAAATAATTGCTGCTGCAAAATCATGCCAGCTTCAATCGTTTTACCTAAACCCACTTCATCCGCCAACAACACACGTGGCGCAATACGCTGACCGGCTTCTTTTGCAATGTGTAATTGATGAGGAATCAACCCGGCGCGGATACCACGTAAACCACGCAACGGCGATTGAAATTGCGCTTTTTGGTATTGCAACGCGTGATAACGCAAGACAAAATGCTCGTTACGATCAATCTGTGCGGAAAACAGACGCTCTTGCGGTCGGCAAAAAGAAATGCGATGAGCCAGCTCCATTTCACTGACGACACGGTCTTCCTTGCCCTCTTGTTGTACCAAATAGAACAGCAAGCCATTATTTTCCGCCACATTGAGCACTTCACCATGCCAACCTTCTACATGTTGAATCAAATCACCGATACGAAATTGCACACGATTTAACGGCGCGTTTTGCACCGAATAAATACGTTGTTCTTGTGCCGCAGGGAAATCAATTGTCACTTGCCGAAAATCCACGGCGCGAATGACACCCAAGCCTAAATTATTTTCCGTTTCGCTGATCCAACGCTGCCCAACCGCAAAAGTCATAATGCTCTCTCTACTGATAAAAAAGGCGCTATTTTAGCGGTGTTATTATGAAAAATAAACGATAAGAAAAACAACGATTGAACATAAAAGGCAAATTTATGTGATCCACCCCTCAAAAAATGTAGCAAATAATTTACATTTTGGAAAATGCTACCTAAAATGACCGCACTTTATCCCATTTGTGAGGTCACTATGAAATTACAACCGTGTTTACATCAACTAAAACAAGAACTTTTTTCCGATTGGAAACCTTTTGAAGTGTTTTGGCTATTTCTCTTTATTGCCGCACAAATTGTTGCTTTCGTATTGGATCCGCAATCGCCTTTAGCCATGATTTCCGGTATTGCCGGCGTGATTTGTGTGGTGTTCGTTAGTAAAGGGAAAATCAGTAATTATCTGTTCGGGTTGATTTTTGCCTACACTTACTTCTATGTAGCATGGGGCGAGAATTTCATCGGCGAAATGAATACCGTCTTGTATGTTTATATCCCAGCGCAATTTATCGGTTATTTCATGTGGAAAACCCATATGCAACAAGAAAAGAGCGGTGCAGAAAGCGTTATTGCGAAATCACTGACGCTGCAAGGCTGGCTCATCCTTGCCACCACAGTGATTGTCGGTACGTTATTGTTCGTACAAGCCCTTAATGCGGCAGGCGGCAGCTCCACAGGATTAGACGGTTTGACCACCGTGATTACTATTTCAGCCCAATTATTGATGATTTTACGCTACCGTGAACAATGGCTTTTATGGATTTTGTTAAATATCCTTTCCATTGCCTTATGGGCAGAAACCCCAGCCATGTATTTAATGTATAGTGCCTATTTATTGAACTCGTTATACGGTTATTACAACTGGACAAAATTAATGAAACAAAAATAATCGTCTATGACTTGTAGCATACTAACGATTTATGCATAAAAAAAAATGTCGCAATATACGCTATCTATTGCGATATTTTTTCTTCTGCTTACCACTAAAAATCACTGTAATTTTTGACCGCACTTTGGGTGAAATAATGCTTATCTTCCCAGCGCAACATGGTGAGGCGATTATTCCAAACGCAACCGGTATCGAGGGCATAAATATTCGGTGGCGTAGGTTCATCCACTAAACTTGCCCAATGGCCAAAAACAATATTTTCGGTTTGATACAGCGGATTGTCTAAAGCAAACCAAGGGACAAGGTTCTTCGGTGCTTCCTTGAGTGGCAATTTACATGCAAAATCCAAGCGATGATCCCGATAGCAAAAACGCATGCGAGTAAAGGCATTAATAATGTAACGCAGGCGATCCAGTCCTTTTAAATTTGACGACCAACGATCAGGCTGTTCCGAATACATATTTTCAATGAGATAGCGATAATTGCCATGACGCAGCACATTCTCTACGTCATTAGCACAGGCTTTGGCGGTTGCCAAATCCCAATCGGGCGAAATACCGGCGTGCGTCATGACGAAATTCAGTTGTTCGTGGTGAATCAATAAGGGTTGTTGACGTAGCCAATGAATTAATTCAAAAAAATCGGGGGCGGCAAAAATCGGTACAACACGATCACGAGGTTTGATTTTTTTAATGCCAAGTGCGGTGGAAATTAAATGTAAATCGTGATTGCCCAACACCGTGTAAGCGGCACTTCCCAAGGATTTAACGAAACGCAGACATTCCAGCGATTTATCGCCCCGTGCCACCAAATCACCGGTTAAATAAAGGGTATCTCGTGTTGAATCGAATTTCACTCGATCCAATAACATCTGCAATTCGTCATAACAACCTTGTAGGTCGCCTACTAAATATGTCGCCATTTTTGATCGCTCTTTTTAGTCTTCCGAATCCACCACATCCGCTTTGCTCACCTCTGCCGACGGGTTATCCGCCAACCAGTTCGCTAAACGGGCATAATCCGCAATGCTAAGATTTTCCGCACGTGCGTTTAAATCAATGTTAAGTGCGGTCAGATTTTCAGGTAAAAATAAGCCGGACAAGGCATTACGCAACGTTTTGCGGCGTTGATTAAATGCCTGAGAACAGACGCGATTAAGCCAATATAAATCTTTCACCGGGTGCGGCAGTGTGGCATGCGGGATTAAGCGAACCACGGCAGAATCCACTTTTGGCGCAGGTTTGAAGGCACTTGGCGGCACTTCCAACACCGGCATGACTTGGCAGAAATATTGCGCCATGATGGTCAATCTTCCGTAAGCCTTGCTGTTCGGCGCGGCACATAGGCGTTTCACCACTTCTTTTTGCAACATGAAATGCATGTCTTGAATAATGTGATGATATTTAAACAAATGGAACATTAACGGCGTAGAAATGTTATACGGCAAGTTACCAAACACGCGCAGTTTTTGACCTTTCTCTGCCAAATGCTCCTGTTCATAAAGAGAGGAAAAATCAAACTGCATGGCATCGGTTTCGATGACATTGAGTTTTTGATGTAAAAACGGGTGATGGCGTAAGCGTTCCGCCAAATCACGGTCAAGCTCTAATACGGTCAAATGCTCCACTTGCTCCGCAACAGGTTCGGTCAGCGCCCCCAAACCTGGGCCGATTTCCACTAAAAATTGATTGGGCTGCGGATAAATCGCCGCTACGATATTTTGAATCACATTGTTGTCGTGCAAGAAATTTTGCCCGAACCGTTTACGTGCCGTATGGCCTAAATGCTTTTTGGAATTCATTGAATAAGATCTTATAAAAATAACGAAAAGTGCGGTGTATTATAAAGCAAAATCCCGACCATTGGGTCGGGATGATGATTAATTTAAGTATTTAATGTCGGCGCGTTTACGCAAGGCCTGAACCCAGTCGCGGGCAGAATCTTGTAATTGTTGATTCACAATTTGCTCATAGGCCTTTTGACGATACGCTTCTTCGGTACGATCCCCTTGGCGAGTATTCGTTACCTCTAAAATATGCCAACCAAATTCCGTTTTAAATGGCGCACTGATCTCACCTTTTTTCGCGGTACGAATCGCTTGACTGAATGGACCTACATACGCTTCCGGAAAGGCATAACCTAGGTTTCCGCCGTTAGCGCCAGATAGATAATCTTTAGAATATTTCAGCGCTGCCTCAGCAAATGTCATTTTGCCGGAAACAATATCCGCTCGAATTTGTGTTAATTGCTTTTTCGCTTGCGCATCATTTAATAATGGATTTAGTTTCAATAAAATATGACGGACTTCATATTGTGTTCCCTTCACATTCTCCATTTTTCCCTTCGCTTTTGCTTCTTTTTGCATTTTCTCCGCCAGTTCTTCCACTTGCTCACGCGTTACATCAACGCTTTGGCTAATAGCATGGTTACGAACCTCTGCCATTAACACTTGTTGAGCAATCTGTTGGCGATATGCGTGGTAGTTAATCCCTTGATAATCAAGGGCATCCAATAACTGACCAAACGTTAATCCGTTTTGCGCGGCAATGCCTTCGATAATCTGATCAATTTTCGCTTCATTGACTTTAACACCGGACTCTTTTACCGCTTGATTGACCAACATATCATTAATCACTTTATCAATGGCTGCTTGACGACTGGTTCTCTTATTGAGTATCGGCTTAATTTGACTTTCCAATACCGGCACACCATTAACGGTTGCCACCACTTTTTCTTCGGCTTGCACCTGTGTCGCCATAGCAAAGAAAGCCAGCGCAACAGAAAAAATAGACTTAAAATTCATAGAGTAATATTCCTTAATCAGATTAAATGATGCTGTTTAGAGTATTAATTGGCTTAAAGGTTCACGAAGGTTATTTAGACAATAATGCGACTTCGTAACATTGATCAAACTGTTTTGTACGAACTTGAATATTTTCATTACGGCTGGTAGGGACATTTTTGCCCACATAATCCGCCCGAATAGGCAATTCACGGTGGCCACGATCCACAAAGATGACTAACTCAATCCGAGATGCTCGTCCAAAATCTGTCAGCGCATCCAATGCCGCACGAATAGTACGACCGGTAAAAAGCACGTCATCTACAAGAATAATCTCTTTATTCTGAATATTCATCTGCATTGATGCGCCTTTATAAATTGGAGACATTTCCTCTTCTATCAAGCTAAGATCATCACGATAAAATGTAATATCTAAATCAAACGATGGCACATCCACTTGTGTTAACGCCATAATCTTTTGCCGGATCAATTCGGCAATTTCGGCACCACGGCGTTTAATCCCAACAATCACTAAATTATCCAGCGTTTGGTGCTTCTCAATAATCTCATGAGAAATCCGTGAAATCGTTCTTAAAAACTGATTTTCATCAACAATAATTTTTTCCATAAGTTGTTACATAAAAAGCGTAGTCAAAACGGGCGCTATCTTAACATTTTTCAATAAAGTGCGGGCAAAAAATATCCTCATTTTTAACCGCACTTCATATGCTTTAAGTTTAATGATCAATGATAAGCCTACCTTAATCAGACACCTTCTTGTACAATGCGAAGAATCTTTAACTTTTCATTACGTTGTTTGGCTAAAATGAGCTAAACATCATCAACTCGAGGATTACGATGCAACTTACCCCTATTATGTATGGATTATTCGCCGCAATGACTATCACATTAACAGCTTGCGATAAACCACAAACACCGGTAGAAAACACATCACTATCAACCCCAAAAGCTGAACAAATTGTTGCCCTTGCCGGGAAAACCATGGGAAGTACTTACCATATCAAATACTTAGAAAAAAATAATTTTCCGGCTTCGCCTAAACAAGTCCATGAAGATATTGAAAAAATTCTTGTGGATGTTAATGCTAAAATGTCTACTTATATCAAGACCTCTGAGCTAAGCCAATTTAACCAAAATACACAAACCCAAACACCAATCGAAATCTCTTCTGATTTAGCCAAAGTGATCAAGGAAGCAATTCGGCTTAATAAGCTCACACAAGGGGCTTTAGATGTTACCGTTGGACCGGTTGTCAATCTTTGGGGATTTGGCCCAGAAAAACGCATAGAAAAACAACCCACAGAAGAACAACTTGCAGCACGTCAGGCTTGGGTGGGTATCGACAAGTTAACACTTACTGAAAAGGCCGGAAAATTTTACCTTACTAAAGCCATTCCAGAACTGTACGTTGATCTTTCTTCCATCGCTAAAGGATTTGGTGTTGATCAGGTTGCAGATTATTTGGAAAGTCTTCAGATAGAAAATTATATGGTCGAAATCGGTGGGGAAATCCGTGCCAAAGGACATAACAGTGAAGGTAAGCCATGGCAAATTGCAATTGAGCGGCCAAGTTTCGATGGATCACAAATTGCTCAGCAAATTATTGGTATAAAAGATTTAGCTATGGCAACTTCCGGTAATTATCGTAACTATTTTGAACAAGATGGTATTCGCTTTTCCCATGAAATAGATCCACATACCGGTCGCCCAATTCAACACGCGCTCGCCTCAATAACTGTTTTAGCTCCTAGCTCCATGACCGCAGATGGCCTTTCTACGGGGTTATTTGTTCTTGGAGAAAAAAAAGCCATGGAGATTGCTGAACAAGAAAATTTGGCAATATTTATGATCATTAAAGAAGGTAAAGGCTACCGCACAGAAATGTCGAGTGCATTTAAGACGTTATTAGAACAATAGTAAAAACAAAATCAATCTTGACCTCAACATCATCTTTCTCATCAGAGGATGATGTTGATTGATTCTCTCTCCAAATCATTCTCCATCCCCCACTTCTCCCCGAAAAATCAAAAACCCCCGATGCTTTCACATCAGGGGTTCATACGAATAAACTTGGCGGTGACCTACTCTCACATGGGAATCTCCCACACTACCATCGGCATAACAGCGTTTCACTTCTGAGTTCGGTATGGAATCAGGTGGGTCCACCGCATTATCGCCGCCAAAAATCGGTCGATGATATTCTTCTCTTTCTCTCTTATCTCTTTCTTTTTATTTCTCTGTCTTCTTCAAACTAAAACAAGCTGACTCTCCACTTTCTCTTCTTCGTCTACTCTCTTAACTGTTACCCTCTACTTCACTCCATGCTCCAGGTCTCCCCCAAAACACTTGAGCGTTGTATGGCTAAGCCTCTCGGGCAATTAGTATGCGTTAGCTCAATGTATCACTACACTTACACACCGCACCTATCTACGTCTTAGTCTTAAACAACCCTTACACACTTGATGTGTGGGAGAACTCATCTCTTGGCAAGTTTCGTGCTTAGATGCTTTCAGCACTTATCTCTTCCGCATGTAGCTACCCGGCAATGCGTCTGGCGACACAACCGGAACACCAGTGATGCGTCCACTCCGGTCCTCTCGTACTAGGAGCAGCCCCAATCAATTCTCCAACGCCCACGGCAGATAGGGACCGAACTGTCTCACGACGTTCTAAACCCAGCTCGCGTACCACTTTAAATGGCGAACAGCCATACCCTTGGGACCTACTTCAGCCCCAGGATGTGATGAGCCGACATCGAGGTGCCAAACACCGCCGTCGATATGAACTCTTGGGCGGTATCAGCCTGTTATCCCCGGAGTACCTTTTATCCGTTGAGCGATGGCCCTTCCATGCAGAACCACCGGATCACTATGACCTACTTTCGTACCTGCTCGACTTGTCTGTCTCGCAGTTAAGCTTGCTTATACCATTGCACTAACCTCACGATGTCCGACCGTGATTAGCAAACCTTCGTGCTCCTCCGTTACGCTTTGGGAGGAGACCGCCCCAGTCAAACTACCCACCAGACACTGTCCGAGACCGCGTTTCGCAATCTTCGTTAGAACATCAAACGTTAAAGGGTGGTATTTCAAGGACGACTCCATAATCACTGGCGTGACTACTTCAAAGTCTCCCACCTATCCTACACATCAAAATTCAATGTTCAGTGTCAAGCTATAGTAAAGGTTCACGGGGTCTTTCCGTCTAGCCGCGGGTACACCGCATCTTCACGGCGATTTCAATTTCACTGAGTCTCGGGTGGAGACAGCCTGGCCATCATTATGCCATTCGTGCAGGTCGGAACTTACCCGACAAGGAATTTCGCTACCTTAGGACCGTTATAGTTACGGCCGCCGTTTACTGGGGCTTCGATCAGGAGCTTCTCTTTCAATTACACCATCAATTAACCTTCCAGCACCGGGCAGGCATCACACCCTATACGTCCACTTTCGTGTTTGCAGAGTGCTGTGTTTTTAATAAACAGTTGCAGCCAGCTGGTATCTTCGACCGGTTCAACCTTCAGGGGCAAGCCCTTACAATCTACGCCGGCGCACCTTCTCCCGAAGTTACGGTGCTATTTTGCCTAGTTCCTTCACCCGAGTTCTCTCAAGCGCCTGAGTATTCTCTACCTGACCACCTGTGTCGGTTTTCAGTACGGTTTAGTAAAGCCTTTCGCTTAGTGGCTTTTCCTGGAAGTGTGGTATCAGTTACTTCAGCTCCGTAGAGCCTCGTCATCATCTCTCAGTGTTAAGGAAGTCCGGATTTGCCTAAACTTCCCACCTACCAACTTAAACGTACATATCCAACAGTACGCTAACCTAACCTGCTCCGTCCCCACATCGCAGCTTTACCAAGTACGGGAATATTAACCCGTTTCCCATCGACTACGCTTTTCAGCCTCGCCTTAGGGGCCGACTCACCCTGCCCCGATTAACGTTGGACAGGAACCCTTGGTCTTCCGGCGAACGGGTTTTTCACCCGTTTTATCGTTACTTATGTCAGCATTCGCACTTGTGATACGTCCAGCATGCTTCTCAACACACCTTCATCCGCTTACACAACGCTCCCCTACCCAACAGACTTACGTCTGATGCCGCAGCTTCGGTGCTATATTTGAGCCCCGTTACATCTTCCGCGCAGGCCGACTCGACTAGTGAGCTATTACGCTTTCTTTAAATGATGGCTGCTTCTAAGCCAACATCCTAGCTGTCTAAGCCTTCCCACTTCGTTTCCCACTTAATATAGACTTTGGGACCTTAGCTGGCGGTCTGGGTTGTTTCCCTCTCCACGACGGACGTTAGCACCCGCCGTGTGTCTCCTGAGTATCACTCTTCGGTATTCGTAGTTTGCATCGGGTTGGTAATCCGGGATGGACCCCTAGCCGAAACAGTGCTCTACCCCCAAAGGTGTCCGCTCAAGGCTCTACCTAAATAGATTTCGGGGAGAACCAGCTATCTCCCGGTTTGATTGGCCTTTCACCCCCAGCCACAAGTCATCCGCTAATTTTTCAACATTAGTCGGTTCGGTCCTCCAGTTAGTGTTACCCAACCTTCAACCTGCCCATGGCTAGATCACCGGGTTTCGGGTCTATACCTTGCAACTATTCGCCCAGTTAAGACTCGGTTTCCCTTCGGCTCCCCTATTCGGTTAACCTCGCTACAAAATATAAGTCGCTGACCCATTATACAAAAGGTACGCAGTCACCCTTGCGGGCTCCCACTGCTTGTACGTACAAGGTTTCAGGTTCTATTTCACTCCCCTCACCGGGGTTCTTTTCGCCTTTCCTTCACAGTACTGGTTCACTATCGGTCAATCAGGAGTATTTAGCCTTGGAGGATGGTCCCCCCATCTTCAAACAGGATATCACGTGTCCCGCCCTACTTCTCGTTAGCTTAGTACCACGACCTGGACTTCGAGTACGGGGCTATCACCCTGTGTCGCCAAGCTTCCCAGCTTGTTCCTCTGTCTCTGTCGCTATCACTAACAGGCTCTTTCGCTTTCGCTCGCCGCTACTCACAAAATCTCGGTTGATTTCTTTTCCTCGGGGTACTTAGATGTTTCAGTTCTCCCGGTTCGCCTCACTTACCTATGAATTCAGTAAGTGATAGTAGATTCTTCATCTACTGGGTTTCCCCATTCGGACATCTTGGATTAAACGCCTCTTATCGACTCATCCAAGCTTTTCGCAGATTAGCACGTCCTTCTTCGCCTCTGATTGCCAAGGCATCCACCTTGTACGCTTTGTCACTTAGCCATACAACCTCAAGTATTCTTAGGATGAACAATCTGATGAAGATAAAATGGAATTTAAAGTTAAAATCCACTCTACATCACAGATTGACGCTAAAAACACGTTAGGTTTGTCAGCCGTAACAGTTAATTTATTCAGAATCATTGCCTTTTATCAATAACCCTTACTCAGACTTTCTTGAAAGTCTCGTTTTCAGCTTGTTTCCAGTTTGTTAAAGAACAGTTTATAAAGAAAGTTATCTCTTTATATCATCATAGTTAAGTCAACTTTACCGTTTACTTATGATTTATCGTAATAAACTTAACTATGATGATATTGGTGGAGATAAGCGGGATCGAACCGCTGACCTCCTGCGTGCAAGGCAGGCGCTCTCCCAGCTGAGCTATATCCCCAATCACATCCTTTGGTTTTCACTCATACACAGTATGTTTGATATTTTCGTTGTCAACGTTAATTCACTAACATAATTATCAAATCACCGGTCTAAGTGGTGGGTCTGAGTGGACTTGAACCACCGACCTCACCCTTATCAGGGGTGCGCTCTAACCACCTGAGCTACAGACCCAATAGGATTTATCTTCGATACGTTTATTCTTCTTTTGTTTACAATCATCAGCCAAACTGTGTGGACACTTAAAGTCAATTCTATCTTTGGTAAGGAGGTGATCCAACCGCAGGTTCCCCTACGGTTACCTTGTTACGACTTCACCCCAGTCATGAATCATACCGTGGTAAACGCCCTCCCGAAGGTTAAGCTATCTACTTCTGGTACAACCCACTCCCATGGTGTGACGGGCGGTGTGTACAAGGCCCGGGAACGTATTCACCGCGACATTCTGATTCGCGATTACTAGCGATTCCGACTTCATGGAGTCGAGTTGCAGACTCCAATCCGGACTTAGACGTACTTTCTGAGATTCACTCCACCTCGCGGCTTCGTCACCCTCTGTATACGCCATTGTAGCACGTGTGTAGCCCTACTCGTAAGGGCCATGATGACTTGACGTCATCCCCACCTTCCTCCGGTTTATCACCGGCAGTCTCCTTTGAGTTCCCGACCTAATCGCTGGCAACAAAGGATAAGGGTTGCGCTCGTTGCGGGACTTAACCCAACATTTCACAACACGAGCTGACGACAGCCATGCAGCACCTGTCTCATGGTTCCCGAAGGCACTCCCGTATCTCTACAGGATTCCATGGATGTCAAGAGTAGGTAAGGTTCTTCGCGTTGCATCGAATTAAACCACATGCTCCACCGCTTGTGCGGGCCCCCGTCAATTCATTTGAGTTTTAACCTTGCGGCCGTACTCCCCAGGCGGTCGATTTATCACGTTAGCTACGGGCACCAAGCTTAAAGCCCAATCCCCAAATCGACAGCGTTTACAGCGTGGACTACCAGGGTATCTAATCCTGTTTGCTCCCCACGCTTTCGCACATGAGCGTCAGTACATTCCCAAGGGGCTGCCTTCGCCTTCGGTATTCCTCCACATCTCTACGCATTTCACCGCTACACGTGGAATTCTACCCCTCCCTAAAGTACTCTAGCTACCCAGTCTGAAATGCAATTCCCAGGTTAAGCCCGGGGATTTCACACCTCACTTAAATAGCCGCCTGCGTGCCCTTTACGCCCAGTTATTCCGATTAACGCTCGCACCCTCCGTATTACCGCGGCTGCTGGCACGGAGTTAGCCGGTGCTTCTTCTGTGATTAACGTCAATTTGTTGCGCTATTAACACAACAACCTTCCTCGTCACCGAAAGAACTTTACAACCCGAAGGCCTTCTTCATTCACGCGGCATGGCTGCGTCAGGGTTGCCCCCATTGCGCAATATTCCCCACTGCTGCCTCCCGTAGGAGTCCGGGCCGTGTCTCAGTCCCGGTGTGGCTGGTCATCCTCTCAGACCAGCTAGAGATCGTCGGCTTGGTAGGCCTTTACCCCACCAACTACCTAATCCCACTTGGGCTCATCTCATGGCATGCGGCCTCGCGGTCCCGCACTTTCATCTCTCGATTCTACGCGGTATTAGCGACAGTTTCCCGTCGTTATCCCCCTCCATAAGCCAGATTCCCAAGCATTACTCACCCGTCCGCCACTCGTCAGCAAGAAAGCAAGCTTTCTCCTGTTACCGTTCGACTTGCATGTGTTAAGCCTGCCGCCAGCGTTCAATCTGAGCCATGATCAAACTCTTCAATTCAAAAAGTTTAATCGCTCAATACTGCTGACTTAATTAATCATCTATAATAAATAAACGAATCTTCGTAGCACTATTCAGTTCAATTTTAAAATCTTTAATGATAAAACGAATCTTCAAGTGCCCACACAGTTTGTCTGATTGATTGTTAAAGAACAAAAAACGACGCGCTGCTTAATGCTTTACAACGGCGCGTCGTTGTGGTGGCGTATTATAGGCATTTTTTATCACCACGCAACCCCTTTTTAGCTTTTTTTTCATTTTTTGTTTTGATTGAAGATAATTTAATCAAATTAACAACATTCTTTACTTCAGCGATCCTTAGTATCCAACCTGTTCTTAAAGACGAAACCTATTGATTTCATTATTATGAACACGCTTTTTAAGAGTTGCTTTCTATAACAAGTGCGGTTATATTTTTTAACGATTTCTGCTATGAATAAAACATAGCTCTCTTAACGATTCAACTCGTTTCCCATCCTCCAATTAAAGGAATACATAAGGAATACATTATGACTAACCAGTTAGATTCTCTTCGCGAACTTACCGTTGTTGTTGCCGATACCGGTGACATTGATGCCATTCGTCAATATAAACCTGAAGATGCTACAACGAATCCATCTTTGATTCTGAGTGCGGCAGCGTTACCTCAGTATGCAGCGTTGATTGATGAAGCGATTGCTTATGGTAAACAACAAAGTCAGGATAAAGCACAGCAACTTGTTGATGCGGAAGATAAATTGGCGGTCAACATTGGTTTGGAAATCTTAAAATTAGTGCCGGGCCGCGTTTCTACGGAAGTGGATGCGCGTCTTTCTTATGACACCGAGGCGACTGTCGCGAAAGCCAGAAAATTGATTGCGTTGTATGAAGCCTCAGGCATTAATAAAAATCGTATTTTGATTAAAATCGCCTCTACATGGCAAGGTATCCGTGCTGCGGAAATCTTAGAGAAAGAAGGCATCAACTGTAACCTGACGTTGTTGTTTTCCGAGGCGCAAGCACGCGCTTGTGCAGAAGCCGGTGTTTATTTGATCTCGCCATTTGTAGGCCGTATTTTAGATTGGTATAAAGCCAACACAGATAAAAAAGAATATGCGCCGGCAGAAGATCCGGGCGTGATTTCTGTTACCAAAATTTACAATTACTACAAACAATATGGCTATAAAACCGTGGTGATGGGCGCAAGTTTCCGTAACGTGGGCGAAATCATTGAATTAGCCGGTTGCGACCGTTTAACCATTGCTCCGCCACTATTAAAAACCCTACATGAAACACCAAATGCGGTAGTGAGAAAACTGGGTTTCCAAGGCGAAGTACAGGCCAAACCACAACCATTAACCGAAGCGGAATTCTATTGGCAGCATAACAGCGATGCCATGGCCGTGGAAAAACTGGCCGAGGGTATTCGTAAATTTGCCGTTGACCAAGGCAAATTAGAAGAGATGTTACTGTCTAAATGGTAATGGTTTATTAGTTATGTATTAAGCAAAAGTGCGGTGGACATTTTCCGTGTTTAAAAACGCTGAAAAATCTGACCGCACTTTTTTATGAGCACACCCTATTTTGTCAATTTATCTCAATCAGGAGGCACAATGTCAACTCGTCAACAACTCGCCAATGCCATTCGCTTTTTAAGTATGGATGCGGTGCAAAAAGCCAAATCCGGTCACCCGGGCGCACCGATGGGCATGGCGGATATCGCTGAAGTATTATGGCGTGATTTTTTATATCACAACCCAACCAACCCGCAATGGGCTAACCGTGACCGCTTCGTGCTATCTAACGGCCACGGTTCTATGCTGATTTACAGCTTGTTACATTTAAGCGGTTACGATGTATCCATTGAAGATTTAAAACAATTCCGTCAATTACATTCCAAAACACCGGGGCACCCAGAGTTTGGTTATACACCCGGCGTTGAAACCACTACAGGTCCACTAGGTCAAGGTATCACCAATGCGGTGGGTATGGCGATTGCAGAGAAAACCCTTGCGGGCCAATTTAACCGTGACGGCCACAACATCGTGGATCACCACACCTATGTTTTCTTGGGCGATGGCTGTTTAATGGAAGGGATTTCCCACGAGGCTTGCTCTTTAGCAGGTACCTTGGGCTTAGGTAAATTAATTGCCTTCTACGATGACAATAACATTTCTATCGATGGTCATGTTGACGGTTGGTTTACCGATGATACACAAAAACGCTTTGAAGCTTACGGTTGGCAAGTGATTCCGGCAATCGACGGTCACAACCCGGCACAAATCATTGAGGCAATCAAACAAGCGCAAGCGGAAACCAATAAACCGACCTTAATTATTTGTAAAACCATTATCGGTTTCGGTTCCCCGAATAAATCTAACTCTCACGATTGCCACGGCGCACCATTAGGTGATGAAGAAATCGCATTAACCCGTAAAGCACTAAACTGGGATTACGCACCGTTTGAGATCCCAGCCGATATTTATGCACAATGGGATGCAAAAGCGAAAGGCGCAGAGCTAGAAAAAGCCTGGCATGAAAAATTTGCTGCTTATGCGAAAGCCTATCCAGAATTGGCTGCTGAATTTACCCGCCGCATGGAGAAAAACCTTCCGGCTGATTGGGCAAAAGAATCTCAGGCGTTTATTGACCATTTACAAGCGAACCCGGCAAGCATTGCAAGCCGTAAAGCCTCACAAAATGCTATTGAAGCTTATGCAAAAGTGTTACCGGAATTACTTGGTGGTTCTGCCGACTTGGCAAGCTCCAACCTCACCCTTTGGTCCGGCTCTAAACCGATTCGCGCGACTCAAAACGTGGATGGTAACTACCTCAACTACGGCGTACGTGAGTTCGGTATGGCGGCAATCATGAACGGTATTGCGCTCCACGGTGGTTTCATTCCTTACGGCGCAACCTTCTTAATGTTTATGGAATATGCCCACAACGCGATTCGCATGGCGGCATTAATGAAACAACGCAGCTTATTCGTGTTCACACATGATTCCATCGGTTTAGGCGAAGACGGTCCAACCCACCAACCGGTTGAACAAACCTCCGCATTACGTTTAATCCCGAACTTGAACACATGGCGCCCTTGCGACCAAGTAGAGTCTGCCATTGCTTGGAAAGCAGCGATTGAAAGAACTGATGGCCCAAGCGCATTAATTTTCACTCGTCAAAACTTGGCACAAATGGACCGCACTTCTGAGCAATTAGCTAACGTAGCGCGCGGCGCTTATGTATTAAAAGACTGCGCCGGCACACCGGATTTGATTTTCATTGCGACCGGTTCTGAAGTGGAATTGGCGGTGAAAGCGGCAGAACAATTAACCGCAGAAGGCAAAAAAATCCGTGTGGTTTCTATGCCAAGTACGAACGTGTTCGACAAACAAGACGAGGCTTATCGCGAAGCGGTATTGCCAGGCGCGGTGACTAAACGTGTGGCTGTTGAAGCGGGCATTGCCGACTTCTGGTACAAATACGTCGGTTTCAACGGTCGTATCGTTGGTATGCACAGCTTCGGTGAATCCGCACCGGCAGACCAATTGTTCAAACTCTTTGGCTTCACGGTGGATAACGTGGTCGCTAAAGCGAAAGAAATTCTTTAATTTCAGACCGCACTTTAAAACAACAGGCCGAACAGCAAAATCACTGTTCGGCTTTTTTCTGTTGTTTCTTGGCATTTTAAATCCATCATAGAAAGCACAAAGGCAGGTTACCCTGCCTTTTTTCTTATGTTCTAAAAAACCACTAATCAGATTTTTTCTGATTCTCTTTTGCCGCTTTCACAAAGCCTTCGAATAATGGATGCCCATCACGTGGCGTGGACGTGAATTCCGGGTGGAATTGGCAAGCAACAAACCAAGGGTGGTTCGGCACTTCAATGATTTCCACCAGTTTTTTATCAGCAGATAAACCGGTTACTTTCAAGCCGGCTTTTTCGATTTGTGGAAGTAAGACATTATTGACTTCGTAACGGTGACGATGACGTTCTTCGATAGTTTCGGCGCCATATAATTTGCGTGCTAAGCTGCCTTCAATTAAATGGCATTTTTGTGCGCCAAGACGCATGGTGCCACCTAAATCGGATTCATCACTGCGGACTTCTGTATTGCCTTCCGCATTTTGCCATTCGGTGATTAAACCTACTACCGGTTGCGGACAAGTGCGGTCGAATTCGGAAGAGTTTGCCTGGGTCATGCCGGCAACATTACGGGCGAACTCGATGAGCGCCACCTGCATACCTAAGCAAATGCCTAAATACGGAATATTGTTTTCACGCGCATATTTGGCGGTGAGGATTTTGCCTTCCACGCCACGATAGCCGAAGCCGCCCGGCACTAAAATACCGTCTAAGCCTTTTAAGATGTCAACGCCTTTGGTTTCTACATCTTGTGCGTCGATGTATTTGATATTTACACTCAAACGATTTTTCAAACCGGCATGTTTTAACGCTTCGTTTACGGATTTATAGGCATCCGGCAATTCGGTGTATTTACCCACCATACCGATAGTGACTTCGCCCGTCGGGTTGGCTTGTTGATACAACACTTGTTCCCATTCGGATAAATCGGCTTCCGGGCAAGTTAAGTGGAAGCGATTGCAAATGAAATCGTCCAATCCTTGAGATTTTAAGAGTGCCGGGATTTGGTAAATGGAAGACACATCTTTCAGAGAAATTACCGCGCGTTCCGGCACGTTACAGAACAACGCAATTTTGGCGCGTTCATTTGGCGGAATCATGCGGTCAGAACGGCAAATCAGCACGTCCGGTTGAATCCCGATAGACAATAATTCTTTTACAGAATGTTGTGTTGGTTTAGTTTTGACTTCGCCGGCGGTCGGAATATAAGGAACAAGCGTTAAGTGCATGAAAATCGTGCGTTCACGTCCCACTTGTACAGCAAGTTGGCGCAAGGCTTCCAAGAACGGGAGGGATTCAATATCGCCTACGGTGCCACCTACTTCTACGATGGCCACATCATGCCCCGCTGCGCCATCAATCACGCGTGCTTTAATTTCGTTGGTAATGTGTGGAATCACTTGAATGGTGGCGCCTAAATAATCTCCGCGACGCTCTTTGCGTAACACTTCGGAATAGATTTTACCGGTTGTGAAGTTGTTACGTTTGGTCATTTTGGTACGAATAAAACGTTCGTAGTGACCTAAATCTAAATCGGTTTCCGCGCCGTCTTGGGTCACGAAAACTTCACCGTGCTGAGTCGGGCTCATGGTGCCCGGATCGACGTTGATATAAGGGTCGAGTTTCATGATCGTGACGTTCAAGCCACGCGCTTCTAAGATTGCCGCAAGTGATGCTGCTGCAATGCCTTTACCAAGCGAAGAAACTACGCCGCCTGTGACGAAAATATAATTGGTAGCCATAAGAAACCTATTTGTTGCTATTGGGATGGATGGAAAATTAGGATAAATATAATCTATCAAGACGGGAGCGTAGTTTACAACAAAGGCAGAATGAACTCAATTGCCGAACAGAGAATTACAGGAAAAGTGCGGTCAAATAATACAATGTTTTTTATGTGTTTTTCATCGTTTCGTTACGAATAATCAGGCTTTTATAGTAGAATCCGAAATGCGTCTTTATTTTATTACCAAAGAGAAACGATTATGTTTTCACGCAAAGATATTCTTGTTTTAGGCATGATGATTTTCGCCCTGTTTTTAGGCGCAGGAAACATTATTTTTCCGCCGATGGAAGGCTACACGGCAGGGCAACATTGGGCAACAGCCGCCTTGGGATTTGTGCTCACCGGCGTATTAATGCCGTTTATCACGCTGGTTGTGGTCTCTGTCTTAGGTCGTGGTGAAGAACTCACCCGCGACCTTCCTAAATGGGCAGAGGTCTTATTTTTAGCCACGTTGTATTTGGTCATTGGTTCTACGTTTGCGATGCCACGCATTACCAACGTCGCATACGAAATGGCGTTTGTACCACTTGATATAGTGGCAGACACGTCAAGAAATCATCTGATTTTTGCGGTAGTCTTTAACATTATCGCCATGCTATTTATGTTGAAACCGAACACCATTATTTCCAGCGTAGGCAAATTTATGACCCCGGCCTTATTGGTGTTGTTAGTGGTGGTGACCGTAACTGTCTTTATCTCTCCCTTGTCGGATATTGTCGCGCCAAGCAAAAGCTATGCGGACAGCTCAGCATTGACCACCGGTTTAATTAGCGGTTATCAAACCATGGATGTCTTGGCGGCAATTGCTTTCGGCGGCATTGTTGCTCGTGCGTTAAGTGCGAAAAATATCACCGAACCGAAAAAAATCATGCGTTACACCATATCCGCCGGTGGCATTTCAGTGGTTTTATTAGCCGCACTTTATTTCTCCCTTTTCTATCTTGGCGCAACCAGTGACCAAGTGGCGCAAGGCGTCAGCAACGGTGGTCAAATTTTCTCCCGTTATGTGAACGTGTTATTCGGCAAAGAAGGCTCTTGGATTATGTCCGGTATCATCTTCTTGGCAAGTTTAACCACTTTAGTGGGCGTGACCAGTGCTTGTGCTTACTATTTCGCTAAATTCTCTAACCGCTTGCCATATTCTTTCTGGGTGGTGGTGTTTACTGTCATGACGACCATCATTTCCGAAAACGGTTTAACGAAATTATTACAAGTCACCATTCCGGCGTTGTTATTAATTTATCCGGTAGCAATCATGTTGGTCGTGTTGCAATTCGTCCGCGCTAAATTACCTTGTGTGAAATTAACCTATCGTGCCACCATTGCGATAACGGTGTGTTTTAGTCTGTGTGATAGTTTAAATAACGTGGGACTCTTGTCTGACGGCATGAAACAATTCCTTGGCAATTTCCCCTTATATGATAATGGTTTGGCATGGTTAGTTCCTTCGTTAGGCGTGTTGTTCTTGACTATGCTGGTGGGTAAAAAACGTGCTGCGTAATTCTTTTTTCAGCAAGCATAAATAAAGAAAACAGGCAAAAAATGACTCGCAATCGAATCCAGTTCGATTGTGTTTCCAGTGGCGCCGTTGGCAAAGCCAACGTTAAAAATCCGTCAGATTTTTTGACCGCACTTTTTTAGTCAACAAAAGAACTTTTAGGCTAAAAATAGGTCATATTAACCGTGAAATGATAGAATTCAATCGTCCAAACCGATTGAAATTCTGATGAATTATGTTATAACTGAGCTTAATCAAGCTTGGTGATGTCAGTAAGAAGGAAGATGATGGATAAAGAAACTCAAACTATGATGTTAGTTCCCCAAGGAAGCTTAGAAGCCTACATTCGCGCAGCGAATGAATACCCGATGTTAACGGCGGAAGAGGAAAAGGAACTTGCGGAACGTTTGTATTACCACGAAGATATTGAGGCGGCAAAAAAACTCGTGTTATCTCACTTGCGCTTCGTTATCCATGTTGCCCGCGGCTATTCCGGTTATGGCTTGCCGCAAGCGGATTTAATTCAAGAGGGCAATATCGGTTTAATGAAAGCCGTGAAGCGTTTTAACCCGGAAGTCGGTGTTCGCTTAGTGTCTTTCGCCGTGCATTGGATCAAAGCAGAAATTCACGAATACGTTTTACGTAACTGGCGTATTGTGAAAGTCGCAACGACCAAAGCGCAACGTAAGTTGTTCTTTAATCTACGCAAAACAAAACAACGCTTAGGTTGGTTTAATGAAAACGAAGTGGACATGGTCGCCAATGAGTTAGGCGTTTCTCCGCAAGATGTGGTGGAAATGGAATCGCGCATGACCGGAGCGGATGTCACCTTTGATTTACCAACCGATGATCATGACGAAGAAACCTATGCGCCGGCATTATACTTGGAAGATAAAAGCTCCAATTTTGCAGCGGAATTAGAAAATGAAAACTACGAAGCACAAGCGACCGACCGACTTGCTGTCGCTTTGGATAACTTGGATGCCCGTAGCCAAGACATTATCAAAGCCCGTTGGTTGGATGAAACCAAAGCTACGTTGCAAGATTTGGCAGCAAAATACAATATTTCTGCCGAACGCGTTCGTCAGCTCGAAACCAACGCACTGAAAAAATTAAAAACCGCAATAAGTGTTTAATCTCACCTCATCAAAAAAACCGACAATTATGTCGGTTTTTTTATTGGGTTCACAATGAAAATATCGCAGAAATGACTCACAATTGAATTGAGTTCAATTATTCGATCTAATAGGCTGTTGACAAAACCAACGTCTGAAATCCGTTGGATTTTGTGACCGCACTTTAAGATGAAAACGGCTGATTTATTTGAAAATCACTAATATCACCCTTTCACCATTTTCTTTAACTGATACAAATAGGCTAATGCCTGTTTTGGACTTAATTCATCCGGATCTAATTCTTGTAACATATTCAATAACATCTCCTTATTTTCATCTTCCGCCTGATCAAATGCTAATTCACCTTGGCGTTGATTTAATAAACGCAGATCCTGAATCTGTTGGTTGGCGTTTTGCTGTGATAGTTTTTCTAATTGCGCCAGTTTTTGTTTGGCAAGCTTGATGACTTGTTGAGGCACGCCTGCCAAGGCAGCGACCGCAAGACCGTAACTTTTACTGGCAGCACCTTTTTGCACGGCGTGCATGAAAGCAATGGTGTCATTATGTTCAATGGCATCTAAGTGAATATTGCCGATGCCTTGTACCTGTTCCGGTAGCACAGTGAGCTCAAAATAGTGGGTGGCGAATAAGGTTAAAGAACGGATTTTCTTCGCTAACCATTCGGCACAAGCCCAGGCGAGGGACAAACCGTCATAAGTGGAGGTTCCACGGCCGATTTCATCAATTAACACCAAACTTTTGTCTGTTGCTTGATGCAGAATATTCGCCATTTCCGTCATTTCCACCATAAAGGTTGAACGTCCGGAAGCGAGATCATCAGAAGCGCCGATACGGGTAAAAATACGATCAACAGGGCCAATTATCGCACTGTCTGCCGGCACAAAACTGCCCATGTACGCCATTAAGGTAATCAGCGCCGTTTGGCGCATATAGGTACTTTTACCGCCCATATTTGGGCCGGTAATAATGAGAAAATGTTGCTGTTCCGTAAGCTCTGTTGGGTTGGCAATAAACGGTTCCTTCAACACTTGCTCCACCACAGGGTGACGGCCGTTTTGAATATGAATGCCCGTTTGTGCCGAGAAGGTCGGCGCCACATAATTCAGGCTTTCCGCCCTCTCCGCTAAATTGGTGAGCACATCCAATTCGGCTAATGCCAAACCGGCAAGCTGTAAGTCACCCAAGTGCGGTAATAATTGGTCGAAAATTTCATCGTATAGCTGCTTTTCCAGTGCCAAAGAAGCGCCTTTTGCTTTCAACACCTTATCTTCATAGGTTTTCAATTCAGGAATGATATAACGTTCGGCATTTTTTAAGGTTTGACGACGTACATAATGAATCGGCGCTTTATGGGCTTGCCCCTGGCTAATTTGAATGTAATAGCCGTGCACCGCATTGAAGCCGATTTTTAAGGTATCAATGCCGGTGTTTTCCCGTTCTCGTTGTTCCAGATCTTCCAAATAACGGGTGGCACCGTCGGCTAATTCACGCCATTCATCCAATTCAGCGTTGTAGCCCGCCGCAATGACGCCACCATCACGAATTAACACTGGAGGACTGTCAATAATCGCCCGTTGTAACAGGTCAAATTGTGCGGAAAAATCACCCAGTTGTTGGTAAAGTGCGGTCATTTTGGCGGACGTTTTTTCAGCCAACCGATTTTTTATATAAGGAATCTGCTCTAAAGCGGTACGCAAGCGGGTTAAATCGCGCGGACGAGCGGTGCGTAACGCCACCCGCGCTAAAATGCGTTCCATGTCACCGACTTGTTGCAAATAAGGTTGCAAATTCGCCACTAAATCCTGTTCTAAAATCGCACCAATGGCTTGTTGGCGTTGCGTGAGTTTTTCTACATCGCAAATCGGTTGGTGAATCCAGCGTTTGAGCAAGCGACTGCCCATCGGGGTGACGCATTTATCCAATACCGCCGCCAACGTGTTTTCCGTCCCCCCCGACAGATTTTGAGTGAGCTCCAAATTGCGACGGGTTGCGGCGTCCAACTGAATATTTTCGCTGTGTTGAATGAGATGAATGCTTTGAATATGCGGCAAGGCGGTGCGTTGCGTTTCGCGTGCGTATTGCAATAAACAACCGGCAGCACATAAGCCTAGAATCGCTTTTTCAACACCGAATCCGCGCAAGTCTTTAGTATTAAATTGATGGCAAAGCTGTTGAATTGCAGTTTTTAGCTCGAATTCCCAAATAGGACGACGACGCAAACCTTTCGCGTGTTCAATTAGCTGAAAATCAGCGAAATCCTCACAATAAAGCAATTCTACCGGCGCGATGCGTTGTAATTCCGTTTGCAAATCCGCTTTGGATTGCGGTTCGGATAGCTGAAAACGACCGGACGTCATGTCTAATGTCGCCAAACCAAAATGATCGTTTTCCTGATACACCGCGGCAATGAGGTTGTCTTGCCGTTCCGGTAACAACGCTTCATCGCTCACTGTACCCGGCGTGACAATGCGCACAATTTGGCGTTCAACGGGGCCTTTCGCCGTATTCGGATCACCGATTTGTTCACAAATGGCGACGGACTCCCCTAACTGCACCAACTTCGCTAAATAGCCTTCCACCGCGTGATAAGGCACGCCAGCCATAGGAATCGGCTGTCCTGCAGATTGTCCTCGTTTGGTCAGCGAAATATCCAACAGTGCGGAGGCGCGTTTTGCATCGTCGTAAAACAGCTCGTAAAAATCGCCCATGCGATAAAATAACAAAATATCCGGATTCTCTGCTTTGAGTTGCAGATATTGTTTCATCATCGGCGTATGCTGTTCGAAATTTTCTTTTGACATCATAAGGTTAGCACTATTGTTGGATTAATTGGGAAGAAATCACCTGACACCACGGGTTATCAGCGGAATCGCATATAATGCTTTGCGATAAGCGTATGAAAACAAAACACCCGCAGAATCAAGCCTCTGCGAGCGTTTCTTAACATTCGGCAAAACACCATTTAATCGGCGACTCTGCCATAAAGCGTAGACGTTATTGCAACAACGAAATATCCGCCACCTGTAAGAATAAACCTTGCAACGTGTTCAAAATGGCTAGGCGGTTTTGACGCAATTTGGCATCCTCCGCATTCACCATCACATTATCAAAGAAATTATCCACCGGTTGACGCAAGCCGGCGAGTTTATCCAACACCGCCGTGTATTCGCCTTGTGCGATAAGCGGCTGAACTTCTTTTGCCAAACTTAACACGCTTTGCGCAAGCTCTTGTTCTGCCGGCTCAACACATAACGCCACATCAATTGCGCCAATGTCGCCTTCCGCTTTCGCCAAAATATTCGCCACGCGTTTATTGGCGGCAGCCAAAGCTTCCGCAGAATCAAGGGTACGGAAATGAGAAACCGCACGCACACGCGCATCAAAATCAGCCGGACGAGTTGGACGACGCGCCAATACCGCTTGAATCACGTCCACCGCAATGCCTTCATCTTGATACCATGCACGGAAACGACCGAGCATGAAGTCCACCACATCGGCGACCACGTTTTGATTTGTGAGTTTATCACCGAAAAGTGCGGCTGCTTTTTTCACTAAATCTTCTAAATCTAGTGGTAAGTTTTTCTCAACAATAATACGTAACGCACCTAATGCTGCACGACGTAGTGCAAATGGGTCTGCACTGCCTTTAGGCGCTTGTCCGATACCGAAAATACCCGTTAAGGTATCAAATTTATCGGCTAAAGCGACCGCACTTGCCACTAAGGATTTCGGTAACTCATCTCCCGCAAAGCGTGGCATATATTGTTCGTTTAACGCCACCGCCACTTCTTCGTCTTCACCATCGTGACGAGCATAGTGCATGCCCATTACACCTTGCGTATCGGTGAATTCAAATACCATGTTGGTCATTAAATCACATTTTGATAGTAAGCCGGCACGTTTTGCTTTCGCTTCGTCTGCGCCAATTTGTTTTGCAATTTCGCCTGCAAGTTGTTCAATACGGTCTGTTTTGTCTTTCAATGTACCGAGCTGTTGTTGGAACAACACGGTTTCTAAGCGTGGTAAACGATCAACCAGTTTTTGTTTTAAGTCAGTTTTGAAGAAGAATTCCGCATCGGTTAGACGTGGACGAACCACTTTTTCGTTCCCTTCGATGATTACGGTTGGGTCTTCAGGGTTGATGTTCGAGACGAAAATAAAGTGCGGTAATAATTTGCCGTCTTTGTCATAAATCGGGAAATATTTTTGGTCGCCTTTCATGGTGTAAACCAAGGCTTCCGCAGGCACCGCTAAGAAGCGTTCTTCAAATTTTGCCGCTAAAACATTTGGATATTCCACCAAGGAAGTGACTTCTTCAAGCAGACTTTCTTCAATATCAGCCACGCCGCCAAGTGCGGTCGCTTTTGCTTGAGATTTTGCCAGAATTTCTGCTTTACGCTCATTGAAATCTGCCACCACAGAACCTTTTTCACGTAATAATTGCGGATATTGGTCTGCATGTTGAATTTCAAATTCTTTCTCGCCTAAGAAACGGTGACCGCGAATAGTGCGCGCACTTGCCACACCTAAAATTTCGCCTTCAATTAACTCATCGCCTAACAGCATAGTCACCGTGTGAACCGGACGGATAAACTGCACGGTTTTATCTGCCCAACGCATCGGTTTTGGAATTGGCAATTTCGCCAACGCGTTTGCCACAATGCCGTTAAGTAAGTTTTTAGTCGGTTGACCTTCAATTTTTGCACGGTGAACAAGCCATTCGCCTTTATCGGTTGCAATGCGTTCTGCTTGCTCAACGGTAATACCACAACCACGCGCCCAGCCTTCAGCTGCTTTCGTTGGTTTTCCTTCAGCATCAAAAGCGGCTGACACTGCAGGTCCGCGCTTTTCAATTTCTTTGCTCGGTTGTTGTGTAGCTAAGTTCAACACTTTCACCGCCAAACGACGAGGCGCCGCAAACCATTCGATTTTGTTGAAAGTTAAACCCGCTTGGTTTAATTCCGCTTCAACGTTATCCGCAAAAGAGGTTGCTAATGTTTTGAGAGCTTTTGGTGGCAGCTCTTCTGTGCCGATTTCTACTAGGAAGTTTTGGGTTGTCATTTTGTTTTCTCTGGTAAGGTGCGCCTTGGCACCATTTTATTTTAATTTAATCTTTTTCAATAATAGCTTCACATTTCACCGGAAAATTAAGTGAATTTGCAATAAAACACGCGTGATGCGCATTTTCATGTAATGCCAATGCCTTAACGGCATCCGACTCGCTTGAAATTCTCACACGAGGTTTTAATGTTGCCGAAATAAATCGGCCAGCATGCTCAGAACTGCCTTCATCCATAATCGCTATTGCTTCATCACGGTATTCTTGCACAATAATGTTATTAACTGCACAAAAATGTAAATACCATAATTTATGACAGGCAGAAATAGATGCCAGTAGCATATCTTCAGGATTCCAACGAGTTTTGTCGCCACGAAAAGCAGGATCAGCAGAACCTAAAATATTGGGTTTATTCAATGCCGAAGCAATAAAATCCCGTTCGTATGCGAGATAAGATGAAGTACCAGCTCCTAAATTTCCAACCCACTCTACCGTAGTTTGATAAGTATGTTGCTTCATTATATTTTCCGTTATCTCTTATAGCGCATGTAAATTAAGAAATTCATGTCCTATTTGATTATTTTCTTCGTTATCATTTCTGCCAAATCTCCCCTACCCCCTCTTTGCTAAAGAGGGGATTGGATCTTTGGAGAGTTAAATATTTATGTTCTACTTTAACGTTTTTTGAAAGCAGATAATTTAATCTTTATTGAAATTAAAATGTAAATGAGTCAGTTACTATCAATTTACTCAAGAAATCCCCCTCTTTAGCAAAGAGGGGTTAGAGGAGATTTACTCGCTTCGCTCGCACTTCGTGCCGTTGCTAAAGCAACGTTCAAACGCAAGCGTTTGTGGCAGATATTAATCCAACCTCATACTCAATAATCCCTCATATTCTAAAATATAAATAGCCCACTACTGTCAATTTACTCAAGAATTCCCCCTCTTTAGCAAAGAGGGGTTAGGGGAGATTTACTCGCTTCGCTCGCACTTCGTGCCGTTGCTAAAGCAACGTTCAAACGCAAGCGTTTGTGACAGACGTTAATCCAACCTCATACTCAATAATCCCTCATATTCTAAAATATAAACAGCCTGCTACTGTCAATTTACTCAAGAATTCCCCTCTTTAGCAAAGAGGGGTAGGGGAGATTTGGCAGAAATTAATCCGATCTCATACTCAATCAGCCCTTACATTCTCCAAAAACAAATAAATCTGCTCGACTACCGCTTCAATTTCATACATGACTTCGTCATTGCTAAATCGCATCACCGTAAAACCAAGTGAATTTAATTCTGCATCTCGCAAT
Organism: Aggregatibacter valvarum; assembly: GCF_980468985.1. NCBI lineage: Bacteria > Pseudomonadati > Pseudomonadota > Gammaproteobacteria > Pasteurellales > Pasteurellaceae > Aggregatibacter > Aggregatibacter valvarum. The sequence continues at coordinate 2,013,067 of NZ_OZ413141.1, forward strand.
GCGTCTTTTTCCTGATAATCAGGTTCATAGTGCTGACTACCGTCCAATTCGATAATTAGCTTTGCTTTCGCGCAATAAAAATCAACGATATAACTTAAAAGTGGCTTTTGTCGATTAAATCGAAAACCTAATAATTGATCTCGATTGATGCGTTGCCATAGTTTTCTTTCGGCATCCGTTTGATCCACTCGCAATTTTTGCGAATTCTCTTTTAAGTATTTTTCATAGGGTTGCATGAACGTTATTTCTTACCGTTCTCAATCCCTTCACTCAACACCTTTTGAAACTGCTCGTAATCACAAAAGCCATTTTCATCTTTTTCACAGCCTTTAAGGGTTAATGCTGTTTGGTTTGGTGGTGTCGCTAAGCTTAATGGCGTGATGTTAATCAGTTGTTCGGTGGTTTGATAAACATAATCCAACTTAAATTTGAGCTTGCCACTCGGTTTGTGCTTCCACACTTCAAACAGCAACTTGCCACCGATTGGGATATTTTCCAATGAATCATCCAACTCATAAGGCTCAACGCCTAGTGCCGCAAGCAACGCAACAATATTCGAATCGTGTCCAACTAATAAGTTAATTTTGTTTTCACTGTTTAACTGTTGCTGAATAAATGCCAATAATGGATACGAGACATTTTGTGCTAACGCTTCGTTGTTTTTAAATAACGTGCGGTAATATTCGTTTTTAATTTCGTTAATTGCACGCCATTTTTCTTGGCTATCCACACGACCATTTGCGATTTCTGAGTCAGGTTTGCCCACATAATGGGCGAGCAATAATGCACTGACAATTTTCTTCCCTGTGCTAATAGCACCGGTAATTTTAACCGATTTGCCGTCTTTAATACTGTATTCACCGACTTTTCCACCTAAATCACATTCGCCTTTTTGTAAGCAATTTGGTGAGTTTTTGTAATCGATGATTTCACTTAATAGCGCATAATTCGGCGCTAATTTTTGCTGTAAAGCGGTTAAATCAACGTTATTTTTTGCCGATTCAATCAAGGCTTGACTTGGATTGTGCGCCTGCGTGTTAAAAATCGGATCTTTTTCTGAACCAATTTTACCATGATGTTGCAGTTGAACATTACAGCCCGCAAATGCACCGGCCACAATGGCTTGCCCTGTTGCAATGGTGCGTTGTACCCCATTGGCATAAGCGAAAATACCTTCACCCGATGCGCAACGTTCTGCAGTTAACAACCCTTTGTCTGCCAGCCACTGACCTAAATATTGCCCAAAATAGGTTTCTAGCACAGTGCCTTTTGCCGTGAGATAACCGGATGGCACATCCCATTTTGCCCAAGCATAGGGGGAATATTTCGCCATTTCCTGTGGATCTTTTTCCACCGGCGAGCGCAATCCATGACGACTAAAAATCAAGACTTTCTCAAGCTCATACTCTGCACTCGGTGTATTTGGGTGATGTTCCTCGGCAAATACACCGTCCGCAAAGGCAGAAACCAGCAAAAGTGCGGTCAGAATTTGAGGTGTTTTTTTCATCTTTTTTACCTTCCTAAATAAGAATAATTCGATAACAGCACAATGCTATCCTCTTTCATGTTTGTATTTGTCGGGTTCAACGGCTTTACCAACGATACCCGACTTTCAAACCAAACTGATGTTGTTTATCCAACTGTTTGCCGCGAGATTGGGCAGCATAACCGCCAACCTGCCAGCCACCAAAACCGGCACTTAAACCGATTTCTTGCTGCCAATAACGATCAAAACGTTGCATCAACGGTATTTGATTCACCTGTACGGCAAGCTTGGAATCGGAGGCATCCACATAATTGACGCTCACGGACGGACGAAGCATGACACCTGCCCATGGGCCAAAGGTGTAATCCACCGTAACACCGGCTTGGTAAACATTAAAATTCGCGGACGGCGTATGAATTCGAGATTGATCGTATTGATAATCCTCACTTGAAATATGGTAACGATGTACGCTTGCATTCGGTTTAAACGCCAATTTGCCTAATTTCAGTTGGTAACCTACCCCAGCACCCAATGCCACAATATGGCGTTGGATATCTGCGTCTTGCAATTCACCACGAATTTCACCCGCACTTGAACCATAGCTCATATCGGCAAAGATATTCAAGCCGTTAGCAAAATCGTATTTACCGAAAGCCGACAACATGGTCAGACGATTTTTGCTGCCGATGTTATCATCAAAGGTATTGTTTGCTCGAGCATGAGAGAACAACAAACCAAGACGATAATTATCGTCAATGTGTTGTGCGCCAAGTTGGGTTAAATGCGTTTCTTGTTTGTAGCTACGGAAATCATCTGAGCCATAACGACGAGAGCGATTCGACGTATTGACCCATACAGACGCAGTATCATTTGACACCAGTTGTTTATTCAATTCATCCAGTACAAACAAGACATTATTTGCCGTTGCTGAAAGTTCGGACAATGCGCTGTTGGAATAACGGCTGATCATGTCTTTTTGCTTAACGGCACGCGCAGCTTCCTCTGCTTTGCGTTTATCTTCGGCTAGACGTGCAGCTTCTTCCGCTTTGCGTTTCTCTTCCGCTAAACGAGCCACTTCTTCGGCTTTACGCTTTTCTTCGGCTAAGCGCGCTGCTTCTTCCGCTTTGCGTTTTTCTTCGGCTAAACGTGCGGCTTCATCGGCTTTACGTTTCTCTTCCGCTAGACGGGCGGCTTCTTCTGCTTTACGTTTTTCTTCCGCTAAACGTGCTGCTTCATCGGCTTTACGTTTTTCTTCCGCTAAACGGGCGGCTTCTTCGGCTTTTCGTTTTTCTTCCGCTAAGCGCGCCGCTTCTTCCGCTTTGCGTTTTTCTTCGGCTAAACGTGCGGCTTCATCGGCTTTACGTTTCTCTTCCGCTAGACGGGCGGCTTCTTCTGCTTTACGTTTTTCTTCCGCTAAACGCGCCGCTTCTTCCGCTTTGCGTTTTTCTTCCGCTAAGCGAGCCGCCTCTTCGGCTTTGCGTTTTTCTTCGGCTAAACGTGCGGCTTCATCGGCTTTACGTTTCTCTTCCGCTAGACGGGCGGCTTCTTCTGCTTTGCGTTTTTCTTCCGCTAAACGTGCGGCTTCATCGGCTTTACGTTTCTCTTCCGCTAGACGAGCGGCTTCGTCCGCTTTGCGTTTCTCTTCTGCTAAACGAGCCGCCTCTTCGGCTTTGCGTTTCTCTTCCGCTAAACGAGCAGCTTCATCGGCTTTACGTTTTTCTTCGGCTAAGCGAGCTGCTTCTTCGGCTTTGCGTTTTTCTTCTGCTAGACGTGCGGCTTCTTCCGCTTTGCGTTTCTCTTCGGCTAAACGTGCCGCTTCTTCCGCTTTGCGTTTCTCTTCGGCTAAATGTGCCGCTTCATCGGCTTTACGTTTTTCCTCGGCTAAGCGCGCCGCTTCTTCTGCTTTACGTTTTTCTTCCGCTAGACGGGCGGCTTCTTCTGCTTTGCGTTTTTCTTCCGCTAAACGAGCAGCTTCATCGGCTTTACGTTTTTCTTCCGCTAAGCGTGCTGCTTCTTCAGCTTTACGTTTTTCTTCTGCTAGGCGTGCTGCTTCATCGGCTTTGCGTTTTTCTTCCGCTAAGCGTGCCGCTTCGTCTGCTTTACGTTTTTCTTCCGCAATGCGTTCTTGATCAGCGAGCTCTTTTTCTTTTTTAGGATTGTAGAGTCGATAATCAAAATCGTCATTTCTGAGTTCATAACGGTATGCCCCGGCATCCACACTGCCATTGGCTAAAGAAACATTGACATCGTCAGATTGCGCAGGATTATTTAATTCCAGTAAGCTAAGCTGTGCCAAGTTTTGTGGTTCTGCACCGGTGTTACGCACATTTAATACGAAATTCCCTGCCGCTTTGCCTCGTACAATGACGTGGTCGCCTTTATTTTCCTGCAAATAAGTGCGGTAATTAATGGTGCCATTTCCGTCGAGATCCCCCAACACTTCTAGCGTGTTAAACGTTTGATTATCCTTTTGTGTCGTAAAATCCGGATTTAACGTAATTTGGCTGTTATCAAGGCTTAAATTACCTACCCTTGTGCTCTCCGGCAACGTCCAGTGCGCATTGTCTGACAACGACACCGATGTGTGTTTACTTCCTCGAATTTGGTGAGTGAAGCGAGTGTTCACAAGGTTGAAGGTGGTAATATCCGAAAGCCATACATCCCCTGCCAAAGTGGCGTTGTCCACCGTTGCTACCGCGCGATCATTAACATGAAGCATACCGGTTTGGGTGGCATTATGGGTTAAATGATATCGGCTGAATCCACTTAACATGACGCTACCAACCACATCGGCCAGCCCTTGAACAAGTAAAGTCGCACTATCAGACGCACTGAGCGATCCCTTGATTTTCGTCCGTTCAATGCTACGAAAAGCTTTATCCGACAAGGTTTGATTATCACATTTCGTCAGCCCCGTCCAGTCAGAGCGTGCGCAAATGAAATTTGCCTGTTTGTCGGTCACGCCTAATGTCGCCTTGGCATCTTTGCTTAATTGCCAATTACCACTTATCTCAGAAACATTCCGAGAAACGACCGCACTTCCATCATTAATGATGAAATTATCGGCTTTGAATGTGCGATTTAACCAATCATCATCTTGTACCACTTCGCCTTGTGGTCGCCCAATGAGCGCAGGTTGATTCAAGTGGTTATAGGCATGAGGCGTTGGGCGACCGCTAAAAACTAACGTGCCGCTTTCTTGCGTAATATCGCCATTTAAATTAGTACCACCCGACAATAAAAAGACGCTGCCTGCGTGTTTAGGTTGATACCTGAGATTTAATCGGCCGTTATGAAGTGCCGCATTGGTTTCACCAAACCAACCGTTAAACGCTGTCGCTTTGGATTGGTTAATGTTTTTCTCATCAGCAATTTGTGCATTACCCAAAATTTTAACGGTAGATTCAGCGTCTTTGTTATGATTAACAATTTGTGCGCCTTCATCGGTATTTTGAATGCGGTTAAAGGTAAGTGAATGACCGTTAAGATCTAAACGTCCACCACGGAAGCCGAAATAAATATTGTTCGGATTGACTTGGTCGTCACTTTCTAATTTCACCGTTGGGCGACCGCTCACAATGCCTAATTGATTAAAGGCTTGTTTTTTGTTTTGCTCGTCTGCTTGTTGATTCAAGACAACAAGGCCATCTCCCACGCTAATATCGCCAAGGTTTTCACCTTTGCCATTGACCAATAACGTGCCTTGTCCAATTTTAGACAAGCGATCGCCTGCCGGATTTTTAATTTTCCATGTGACGGTACTGCCTTCGCTTACTGAAACACCAGCACCTTTCCAGGTTTCATCCGCATTAGGCTGAACCACAAAATCCCCTTCGAAAGTCAAGCCGCCGGCACCCTGATCGATATTATTTTTCAGGGTTACTGTGCCGTTTTCCATATTTCCAAAGTAAATGTTTTTACCGTGATGAAGTGCCGGCATATAAGGGTTTGGTCCACCATATCCAAAGGCTTCATCACTCCCCGAAGAAGCTAGGCTGTCATTGGCAAGCGGAGTATTTGCAGCGACTCTACCGTCTTTGGTTAAGGTACCACTGCCATTGCCGTCTGTTGCCCAATCATAAGACGCTGCGGTAAGTTCAAATACCGTGACCAAATCTCTTGCAATGATTTCATCCAAATAATTCTTACGTGCAATTTGATAGGTATTTTCTTTGCCTTGATAAGGGTGTCCGCTACGCAATACGCCATTTAACAGCCATTTTCCTGCGGTTTTATCGTAAATAAACATCGGGGAACCACTATCACCGCCAGAACCTGAAATGGGTAACGGACCATATTGATTCGGATAACGCACATCACCGCTTAAACTGACCTCACCATTGTTCGCCCAGCCTTGCATAAAGGTATTGCCTGCGGTTCTGTAGTGGTATGCGCCTGAAACCTCTGTATCCTTGTCCTGAGCATCACGCACGACTTGCCGACCGCTACCAATTCGCACCCGCATCGGATACTTTTCTAAATCCCCATAGGTGTTGCCTTGCATATTTGACACCATTTCTATCGGTGCGGCTTCTGTGACAAATTTGGTTAAACGAGGGTTATGATAGTCCGTCATGTAAGGGTGAGTGGAGTCGTTTTTATAATTATGTCGTTTAACGATGTTATAACCGAATCGGTGCTGATCGGGGTTACTGCCCTCCATGCCAAAGTCAACACCGCTATAACCCACATTATGTGCCACGCTAACGATATATTGATCGCCCACCAGCGCTGCCACACCATTACGGCTAACCACCGAAAAATCTATCATCGGCGCGTTTTGCATCATGGTGCCGATAGATTCGCCTTTTTTATTCACCACCTCTATATTTTGCGCACCGGGCGTAAACTTACCTTTATTCTCGGCAAAATCACGAAAATATTGATAATCCACGCCGGAATAAACTTGTCCGGCGAAGGCCATTGGGCTTAGGTTCAATGCGACAAACGCAGCGATGAACTTGGGTTTGAAAGTTGTCTTTTGCATAAAATGGGCTCAAATAAACTAAATGGTTGGGGTTAAACCGATGATGGGGGAACATCAAAGCATCATCGCCGATTAGAAAATATTTCGTAAATATCAAACATGGCGTAACGAATCACCTCGCCATGACTTACCTGAAATCGACCGCACTTAGGCGTTGTTTTACCTCAGGCAAAAATCGCTTTTAATTGGGTTTCATCTAAAATGACCCGACCGTCTTCCAGTAATAACGCAGGAAAACCCGCGTAGCCTTTGGCTTTCACCGCATCGAACTCTGCATGATTGTCACGCAGACGTAGAAATTGTTTTAAGTTCGGAATAGAAGACAACACTTCCACCTCTTCATATTCCACACCGAGGCGTTTTAACTCCGCCACAAACGGTGCAGTATCAGGGCATTGCTCGGCATAATAAAGAATTGGTTTCATCACGACTCCTTATTCTTTATTTGCCACAGCAAGTGCGGTCGGATTTGGTGTTGGTTCGCCGATTTTGGTTAGGCGGTTACGATCACGATGCTCAAACGGCTTGTCGTAATTTGGGATAATCATTGTGGTAATTTGATCGTAAGACCACGTGCCATCCTCATGAATTTTTACCGTAATCTCATAACGTTCTGTGGTGAAAGATTGCTCAATAAACGGATTTGAGATAATGCCATTCGTTAGAGATCCACGCACAGCTTTTAGCGTAAATTCTTTCGCATCCGGTGCGGCATGACCGGTGGCAATCAGGCTTTGTCCACGTGGAATACTTAACGACAAAGAAATCGTGCCGGTTGCAGGTTCCCATAACCAATAGCCCACTTGATCGTGAAAGGTTTCCACTTCATCCGGCTGCACAATCCGCGTGTGATAACGTAAGCCGTAATACAGTTGTGGACCATTAGTTTGTGCATCAATCGGTTGCAACTCGTAATGTTCGATATAAGGATCTTTCTCCGGCCCTTCCGCCTTTGGATTGATATCCAAACCGCGCTTGCCCTCCCAAATTCCCGCCATCGGCGCTAAAGGTCCTAAATTTGCCAGCGTGTTTACATCCGGTTCCGCTTCGGTGTAAATATCGTCCGGGTATTGAAAATCTTTCATGATGTTCTCCTTATATCTATCGTCCTGTTAACACATAAAGTGCGGTGACTTTTCGCTTTATTTTTTACAACCCGGGAAGCCTAAGGCTTCACGGCTGGCATAATAGGCTTCTGCCACACCTTTGGTTAACGCACGAATGCGTAAAATGTAGCGTTGACGCTCCGTAACGGAAATCGCTTTGCGCGCGTCTAACAAGTTGAAACTGTGTGCCGCTTTTAAAATGCGCTCGTAAGCCGGCAATGGCAGCGGACGCTCTAATTCCAATAAGCTTTTCGCTTCTTTTTCATATTGATCGAAACAATGGAATAAGAAATCGGTGTCGGCATATTCAAAATTGTAGGTGGATTGTTCCACTTCGTTTTGATGGAACACATCGCCATAAGTGGTTTTGCCAAGCGGACCGTCGGACCAAACTAAGTCATATACAGAATCCACGCCTTGAATGTACATCGCCAAACGCTCTAAACCGTAAGTCACTTCGCCGGTAACCGGTTTACATTCTAAGCCGCCCACTTGTTGGAAATAGGTAAATTGAGTCACTTCCATGCCGTTTAACCATACTTCCCAGCCCAAGCCCCATGCGCCTAAGGTTGGGTTTTCCCAGTTATCTTCTACAAAACGAATGTCGTTTTTGGTCGGGTCAAAACCAAGCATTTCAAGGGAACCTAAATATAATTCTTGAATATTGTCCGGAGAGGGTTTAATCACCACTTGGAATTGGTAGTAATGCTGTAAACGGTTTGGGTTTTCGCCATAGCGACCATCGGTCGGACGGCGTGAAGGTTGCACATAAGCAAACGCCATCGGTTCCGGACCCAACGCGCGTAATGCGGTCATCGGGTGAGAGGTACCGGCGCCCACTTCCATATCAAAGGGTTGCACAATGGTGCAGCCTTGGTTCGCCCAGTATTCTTGTAAGGCAAGAATCATGCCTTGGAAAGTTTTTACATTAAATTTTGTCATAATTGATTCTATAAATTGAAGGGTTAAAAATATGCCTCATTATACTGAAAACACAAGGCAGGATAAAGAAAAGGCAGAAAATTTTGAATACTGGCAAAACTCAGAAAAATGCACGAAACCAATAACACAAACTCAAGGATTTTATAGGATTGGATAGGAACGCTTAGGATATAAAAAAGCCCTTGAGGTCAGTGCGGAATCACCTGTCATTTAAGAAATATAAAAAGCGGTAAAAGCCTTGTAGCATAAGACTCTTAATGCTTGTAGTAACATCGGCTTAAGTTATTTTGTCATAGTGTTACTATCGGTGTTACTAAAACTTAATGTATTGATAAGTTTTAAAGGATAATAAAAAAGCCTTGAAATGAATATTTTCAAGGCTTTAACGTCTTTCATAGGACTTGATAGGTTTGTTTTGTGGTGGAGCTGGGGGGAGTTGAACCCCCGTCCGGAATTCCTCTACCGTTAGTACTACACGTTTAGTCAGTCTTTGAGATTCGCTTAACCCTGCGGACAGACACGCGATAATTAAGCTAGTTTGATTCCATTTAATGCTTCGATCCTCAAACGGCGGCGTCCACACGATCTCGTTTGGGTTTGACTCCGCTTTATCCCCGTCTTACGAGCAGAAGCTGGGGAGCGAAGGCTATGAGCAGGTTATTAAGCTGCTAAAGCGTATTGTTCGTCGTTTGCGACTATTTTTTTGCGGTTTATTTACGAGGCCTACCGCACCTCGACGTGCACCTCGGGCTTCGCTAATCCCGTCGAATCCAAGATCAGCCCCAAAAGTAGGCGTAAGGATAGCAAAATATCGCCATAAAATAAAGCGACTCCCTCATTTTCATAGGAATCCACATTGACTTGCCATCTTCATAGCACGCCTTACGATTCTCTCTTATCGGCTTATTTGGGGAGCAGGCTTTCAATTTCCTTTGGAATGACTTTCGGCGAAGGAATGAGAACTTGCTTATGACGACTTAACTCGCCTTTTTCCAAAACAATCGTACTTTTCGGCACTTTAAATAATTTACTGAGGAATTTCAGCAAATGCGCATTCGCCTGTCCTTCTATCGGCGGTGCCGTGATACAAACCTTTAACTCACCGTTATGCAATCCGACGATTTTATCTTGCGCCGCTTTAGGCTGTAGAAAAATCACCAATCGCAAATCATTGCCTATACAGGTTACTGCCATGTTTCCCCCGTCTATAATGCGGCAATAGCCCAAAGTTGACCAAATACGTCATACAACACTTTGTTGGCAAAGAATAGAACGAATACCACGACCATCGGTGAGAAATCAATCATGCCGGTATTCGGCAACAGTTTGCGAATCGGGCGCAATAAAGGCTCACTCAACTGATACAACATATATTGCATGGCGTTAGGCGAACGATTAAACCAACTCATTATCGCGCTAATCAATAACACATAAAAAATCGCTTCCCCCACGGCATGTATCACATTCAAGATACCAACGATGACATAAGCGACAAGTGAGGCCTCTGCCATATCTAAAAACTGAATAACCGCTAATTTCCCTACGCCCAAAATAAAACAGGCAAGCAATGCGGCAAGATTCACACCTTTCACCGTAGGCGCAAATTTCCCTAAAACATTTAACACGGGCTGCGTTACTTTGACTAACGCCTGAGAAAGCGGATGATAAAAATCCACCTTGGCAATCTGAAACCACGCGCGCAAAACGAAAATAAAACCGTAAATACTGATGACGGTTGACAGTAAAAATTGCATTGTATTCATAATATTTCCTTCATTTTATTTAAATTTATGCCTGCAACCAAAACGTTACCGGCCCCTCATTGACTAGACTCACTTGCATATCCGCTGCAAATCGGCCGCATTCCACCTTTACTTTTTCACCGCACTTTTGTGCAAAATATTCATAAAGTTCGTTTGCTAACGATGGTGTTGCGCCTTTAGAAAAGCTCGGACGAAGCCCTTTTTGTGTATCCGCCACCAACGTAAATTGCGACACCACCAAGACTTCGCCAGCCACTTGTTGCACGTTCAAATTCATCTTGTCATCTGCATCGCTGAAAACACGATAATTCAGGACTTTCTCCGCCAACTCATCTGCCTTTTGTCGGTCATCATCCTTTTCCACGCCCAACAGCACCAGCAGACCTTTGCCAATCTGCCCAACGATTTCACCGTCAACTTCTACTTTCGCACTGGAGACACGTTGAATTAATGCGATCATTTTGTTTCCTCACTTTGTTCCAAATTCATCATTTTTTCCGACCGCACTTCGGCCAACACTGCGGCTAATTGTGCACCGAGTAACACAACCGTCCAGCTTAACTGAATCCATAACAACATGATTGGTAAGGTAGCCATGGCGCCATAAATTAATTGATAAGACGGGAACGTCACGATGTACCAAGCAAAAGCTTGCTTACCCAACGTAAAAAACACAGCAGCAATCAGCGCACCTGCGGCGGAATGTTTAATACTAACTTTCTTATTCGGTACCACCATGTAAATCAGGGTAAAAATAAACCACGTGGATAAAAACGGCACAAAACTCAAGAGTTTTAAACCGAAAGAAAAGTTTGACGCGCTCTCAAACATGGTTTTTACATAGGCACTGGCGGCAATACTGGCGCCAACTAACAACGGACCAAGTGTAAGAATCAACCAATAAATCGCAAAAGAGGTGAAAATTGGCCGAGTGCCGTTGTCATGCCAAATACTGTTTAGCGTACGATCGATGGAATTAATCAACATCAGTGCCACGACAATCAAACTGATAATCCCCACCGCACTCATTTTTTTGGAATTATTCACAAATTCATCAATGTACTGTCCCACCATGTCGCTTGCCGACGGGGCAAAATTGGTGAAAATAAACTCTTTCAAAGCACCGGTTACTTCATTAAACACCGGAAATGCCGAGAAAATAGAAAACACCACCATAATCAACGGCACAATGGCAAGCATGGTGCTGTACGTTAAATAACCGGCGGCTTGGGTTAATTTATTCTGATTAAAACGCTGCCAAAAGATCGTACCAAACGTTTTCCACTCACTCATAAAAAGCCTCCGCAACAATGCTTAAATTTTTTGCCGGAACCACACACGCAAGGTTGTTTCATCGTCGGCAACGGCACTGTTGGATCAACAAAATACCAGCGCTCATCAATTTTCACAAAAATCGACCGCTCATGATGAGATTGTTCCCCCTCCTCACCTTGAAAAACGGCGTGAAATTCCACCGCACTTTGGTTTTTCGTTAAGCTTTCCGTATTCAAAATTTGCAATCCCAGCCATTGCGTTTCCTCCGCCCAAGTTTGAATGGCCTGTACGTTGAGTAACGCCTGTTGGCTCGGCACGGTAGTTTCCACAATATAAGACACATTTTTCAGCACATAAGCGGCATAACGGGAACGCATGAGCTGCTCAGCGGTTTCAGGGAATTGCGTATGTGCATGGAAACGCCCACAACAGTCCTCATAGGATTTATTTGACTGACAAGGGCAAGCTGAATCTAAAAGTGCGGTCATATTTAGCTCTGTTTTTCTTGTAATTTCATCAGTTTTGAATTTAACGAACGCTTAAATGCCGGGGCTAATTCTTCAATAGCCAGGGCTTGTTCCAATTCCGCCATGCTCGGTTTATCGGATAATAAACGATTTAAATAACGAATGGTAAATTGCGGATACGGACGCTGTTGCAAAATTATCTCATCGCCCTTGTGAATCTCGCCGGTTTCAATTACGCGAACATACCAGCCCGTCCAACCTGATTGATGCACAATTTTCTGCGTATTTTCATTTTCGGTATTTTTCGACAAACGTTCGCAAGGTTTACGCGGTTGAGACACTTCCAATAGCACCGAACCGATTTGAAATCGATCGCCCACGCATACAGAATCTTCATTAAATCCCGATACCACAAAATTTTCGCCATAAATTGCCGTATTATCGTAAGTAAAATTTTCGCCTAATAAGGCATTTAATGCCGGAAAAGACACGTCAGACATAAAAAATAAGGCTTTATCCGGCCCGCCGTGATGCGCTTTTAACCCAACATCATTGCCTTCCGCACCCAACGCATGAATTTTCACCGACGCGACCGGCTGCTTACGAATCGCACTTTCATATTGCGATCCATCGGAAAAGGTCAATTGTGCAACTTCCCCAATTTTTATGATTAAAACTTCTGCTTTTGACATACCTCACTCCAAATCACGCGAATAAATCAATAAACTAATAAAATGTGGCTGATTATAACGTAAAAACACTGAAATTTTTGACCACACTGTGTTTTTTAAATATCATGCCTCGCTTAATACGCAATCAATTAGGAACAACAAAATATGCAATATTTACTCGCCCAAACCAGCCAAAACCAACAACTTGGTATTACCGCGAAAATGGCCAACCGCCACGGTTTAATTGCCGGCGCCACCGGTACAGGGAAAACCGTGACATTACGCAAAATGGCGGAAGCCTTTAGTGACGACGGCGTGCCGGTGTTTTTAGTGGATGTGAAAGGCGACCTTTCCGGCTTAGTACAGCCGGGTGTGATGCAAGGCAAAATTGCTGAGCGTATTGAACAATTCAATTTAGGTGGTGAAAGCTATTTGAGCGGCTACCCAGTCTCCTTCTGGGATGTGTTCGGCGAAACCGGCATTCCGCTCCGTACTACCATTTCCGAAATGGGGCCGTTGTTGCTCTCCCGTTTATTAAATCTCAACGCGACGCAAGAAGGCTTGCTTAACCTCGTGTTCCGTGTGGCCGATGACAAAGGCTTATTGCTTATCGACTTAAAAGACCTGCGTGCGATGTTGAAATATGTGGCGGAAAATGCCAAAACCTTCCAAGTGGAATATGGCAACGTGTCGGCCGCCAGCGTTGGCGCCATTCAACGTGCCTTATTAACCTTAGAAAACGAAGGCGCGGCAAATTTATTCGGTGAACCGGCACTTAACTTAGATGACTGGTTACAAACCCGTGACGGCCGCGGCGTCATCAATGTGCTTAATTCGGAAAAATTAATTAACTCCCCACGCATGTACAGCGCGTTCTTGCTTTGGTTAATGGCAGAATTGTTTGAACAATTGCCGGAAGTGGGCGATCCCGACAAACCGAAATTCGTGATGTTCTTTGACGAAGCACATTTACTGTTTGACGGTGCACCAAGCATATTGGTGGATAAAGTAGAGCAGGTCGTGCGTTTGATTCGTTCTAAAGGCGTGGGCATTTATTTCGTGACCCAAAACCCGTTGGACTTACCGGATACCGTGCTCGGTCAATTAGGCAACCGCGTACAACACGCCTTGCGCGCCTTTACGCCACGCGATCAAAAAGCCGTGAAATCGGCCGCGGAAACCTTCCGCTCCAACCCGAACATAAACGTGGTTGAAACCATTTCAACACTCGGCGTAGGCCAGGCATTAGTCTCGTTCTTAGATGAAAAGGGCATGCCGACACCGGTAGAAATTGCTTACATTTTTCCACCGAAAAGCCAATTAGCGCCGATTACCGCCGAACAACGCACCGCTTGGGTAAAAGACGACGATTTATACGCTTTCTATAAAGATTATGTGGATAACGAATCGGCTTTTGAGGTGTTAAACCAACAAGCGGATTTAGCTGCCGTGGCGCAAAAACAAGCGGAACAAGCCAAGCAGGAAGAAGAAAACGGCATTATGGGTAGCCTTAGCCGCATGATTTTCGGCACGAAAAAACGCGGTGAGCAACTGACTGTGACGGAAGAATTGGTCAGCGGCGTCGCCAAAGCCGTAGGACGCAACATCCGTAGCCAAATCACCAAACAAATTATGCGGGGAATTTTAGGCGCGTTTAAGAAGTAAAATTCCCTCGAAAAATGCACCGCACTTTCCGCACAAGGTAAGGCTAGTGTAAAACAGTGGAGTCTTGTAGAATAACCTCATATTTTTAGTCAAAAAAATGACCGCACTTAAAGCAAAAGTGCGGTCGGTTTTTAAGGTAAATTTTATGCTAAACCCCCTCAAAACCTTATGGTTGTCCGCCGGTGTGTTGGCGCTTTCTGCCTGTGGATTTCACTTTCAAAACGGTAAACTGATTCCTCAAGAATTACAAACGTTAAAATTGGAAAGTAGCGATCCTTATAGCGATATGGCGTTATCCATGCGTCGTCAGTTACAGCTCAACAACGTGAATTTAGTGGAAGACAAGACCGACGTTCCGGTATTGCGTCTAAATAAAATTTCGAGCAAAGATCAAGTGGTATCGATTTTCAAACAAGGTCGTGAGGCGGAAAAACAGCTGATTTTAGAAGTGGAAGCCAGCGTGAAATTACCAAGTAAAGACAGTTTCCCAATCAGTACCAAAGTTAATCGAACATTCTTTGATAACGCCCGTGCGGCATTGGCAAAATCGGCAGAGAAAGACGTGATTTGGCAAGATATGCGTGAGCAGGCGGCGCGTCAGTTAATTAACAAAATGGTGGCCTTACAGCACCAAATTCATGGCAACGAATGAATCGCATTTTTCCTGAACAGCTTTCTCTCTCATTAGTGCGTCAGCCCGCGACGCTTTATTTTCTCGTAGGTGAAGATCCGTTATTACTGGCTGAAAGTCAGGATGCGATTCAACAAGCTGCGTTTAAACAAGGATTCGACGAAAAATGGGGGCTGGAAATTAATCCCTCCACTGACTGGAATGCGTTGTTTGAACGTGTGCAATCTATGGGCTTATTTTTCAATAAGCAATGCATTCTCTTAGATTTACCGGAAAATCTGACCGCACTTTTGCAGAAAAATCTGTTGGAATTCGTTTCCTTGTTACACGCTGATGTGTTGCCGATTTTTCGTCTAACCAAACTGACGAAAGCCACTGAAAATCACGCTTGGTTTATTGCCGCCAATCAATATGCGCCCGAAGCCGTATTGGTAAATTGTCAAACGCCAAATGTAGAACAGTTGCCACGTTGGGTAAGCTATCGGGCAAAAAGTTTGGGGTTAAGTATTGACGAAGAAGCGGTGCAACTGTTGTGCTACAGCTATGAAAATAATTTACTGGCGCTGAAGCAAGCCTTGCAATTATTGGATTTGCTTTATGCCGATCGCAAATTGAGTTTTGCGCGTGTGAATGCAGTAGTGGAGCAGTCTTCCGTATTTACCCCGTTTCAATGGGTTGATGCGATGCTTGCCGGCAAAGGCAACCGCGCCCGCCGCATTTTAATCGGATTAAAAGATGAAGACGTACAGCCAATTATTTTGTTACGCACCTTGCAGCGGGATTTGATGACATTGTTAGAGATCAGCAAACCGGAACAACCGACCAAACTTGATGATCCTTTGCCAACAGCTAAACTACGTGAACACTTTGATCGCCTTAAAGTATGGCAAAACCGTCGTCCATTATTTAGCCAAACCATACAACGTTTAACCTATCGTAAACTTTATCTCTTTTTCCAACAACTTGCTAAGATAGAACGCTGCACAAAACAAGAATTTAATGATGACATTTGGCTGCAATTAGAGGCATTATCAGTGAGATTTTGTGCCTAAAATACCTCCAATTAACGCCTTGACGAAGTCACTTTTCAAGCGTAACATTGCGCGCGATTTAGTAACATGAGGACACACACTTTGGACAGTCACAGTCGATACCGAACGGAGTTTTCACTGTAACTATCGCCTTTCTCACTTATCGGCGATGGTTTCGTTGGTAAGTTTTATTTACCTTTCTCTTTTTCGGCATCTTTTCTATCAGACGAAAATTTGCAACTTCTTAATCCTTATCGCTTTCTTTTTGTCGTTGAAAATACAGATAAAAACGACCGCACTTGTGATCGCAAAAGTAGAGGATCATTCGTTTGATTGTTGTTCATTGCGTTGTGCATAGTCCAATCGGGAGTATGACAAAATGATAAATGCCTTTGCCCTTGAAGATGCACGCTTAGTTCGCATCGATGAATCTGCTGAGCCATTAAATACCGCCATTTGGCTTGATTTAATTGAACCAACCATAGAAGAGCGGGAAACCTTACAAGAAAGTTTAGGCCAAAGCTTAGCCTCTTTCTTGGAGTTAGAAGATATCGAAGCATCTGCACGTTTTTTTGAAGATGAAGATGGTTTGCACTTACACTCTTTCTTTTATTGTGAAGATGAAAACGATTATGCCGATTTGGCAAGCGTAGCGTTCACCATTCGTGATGGGCGTTTATTTACCTTGCGCGATCGTGAATTACCGGCATTCCGTTTATATCGTATGCGTTCCCGCAATCAGCGTTTAATTGAGTGTAACTCCTATGAATTGCTGCTCGATTTGTTCGAAACAAAAATTGAGCAATTAGCCGATGTCATTGAAAACGTGTATGCTGATTTGGAGAAATTAAGCCGCGTGATACTCAACGGAACGCAAGGAGAAGCCTTCGATGAAGCCTTAGCAACCTTAACGGAACAAGAAGACACCAGTTCTAAAGTCCGCTTATGTTTGATGGATACACAACGTGCGCTTAGTTTCTTAGTACGCAAAACACGTTTGCCGGCGAATCAATTAGAACAGGCGCGTGAAATTTTACGAGACATTGAATCTTTGCAGCCACACAATGAATCACTGTTCCAAAAAGTCAACTTCTTACTACAAGCGGCAATGGGTTTTATTAATATTGAACAGAACCGCATTATCAAAATCTTCTCCGTTGTGTCGGTAATTTTCTTACCACCGACATTAGTTGCGTCCAACTACGGTATGAACTTTAATGATATGCCGGAACTTGGGTTTAAATTTGGCTACCCGATGGCTTTGGGATTAATGGCGTTAGCCGCATTTGCGCCATACTGGTATTTCAAACGGAAAGGATGGTTGTAATGAAACGAATACGCAAAAATAAAGTAGAGTATTCAACGGTTCCATTGTCTCAATAAAATTAGAAATCAGTAGTAGGCTTAATAATGTTGATGAGATCAGAAAAATTAGACATCAACATAATCTTCAATATTGGTCTACCACTGATACCCCATCATTCCCAATATTTCACCAATGCTAAATCACATCATACTAACTGAATGTTATTCACTAAACAAATAACCTAACTTTTAAGACAAATTATTTATCATCACTACAAATCTCAAAATAAGCTTAAAGGCTATTCAATGAAATAAAAACAATAAACAAATTCCCACTTCCCCCGAAAAACCAAAAACCCC